>JAGRLM010000165.1:0-2531 GCA_020441795.1 Nitratireductor sp. | reverse complement strand
GAATTCATGCAATTGCCGCAGGACATGGCGCTGGTGCCAACGGAATACAAACTGATGGTGCCGTTCATCATTTTGATCCTGGTGCTGATCTACCGCCCCACCGGCATCTTCAAGGGACGCGTGCTATGAGCCAGACCAGAACCGCTTCCCCGGCTTGGCACCGCGATCTCATTGCCTTCGGCGTCCTTGCCGCAATCATCGTGCTGGTCTTCCTGTCGCAAGGCGCAGTCTACTCGACCCGAATGTTCGTGGAAGCAGGTTGCTACGCCCTCATCGCGCTCGGCCTCAATATCCAGTGGGGCTATGCCGGCCTTTTCAATGTCGGCGTCATGGGCTTCATTGCCGCTGGTGCGGCAACCTCCATGATTGCAAGTTATCCGCCCAATCCGGATTTCTGGAATTCCGACGGCCCGCAAATGCTGCTTGGAACCATCATCCGACTGGTTCTGGGCGGTTTGCTGATCTTCTTCGCCAACCGGTCAGACCGCATGGGAGCCAGCCCTCGCCTTCGCGCCCTGCTGATCGCCATTGCAATTGCCATGGCATGGATCATGGTTACAGCATCGGTCAATCCGATGGCCGCCGAGATCGAAGGCAAGGCCGGATGGATCGGCGGCTTTGGACTACCTGTTTTCGTCGGCTGGCTGCTTGCTGCAATCGTTGCGGGCGTCATCGCATGGTTTGTCGGCAAGGTCTGCCTGGGCCTGCGGACCGATTATCTTGCCATTGCAACACTCGGATTTGCCCAGATCATCAAGACCTTCCTGAAGAATGCCGACTGGCTGACCAAGGGCACGTTGACGGTTTCACCCCTTCCATGGCCTGTCGCAAAACCCGAAGACGGCGAGTTCCTGCTGGCGCGCTCCATGTATCTGGCGATCGTTGCCGTTCTCATCGTCATATTCTACCTGGCACTGCAGCGCGCTTATCACGCGCCATGGGGCCGCATGATGCGGGCCATTCGTGACAATGAGGAAGCAGCCGAAGCCATGGGCAAGGACGTGAACCGGCGGCGGCTGGAAATCTTTGTGCTCGGCTGCATGCTGATCGGTTTCGGTGGCGCGGTGCTGATCCACTTCACTTCCGTTTTCGACCCTGCCGGCTTTATCGATCTCAACCACACATTCCTGGTCTGGGTCATGGTCATCATGGGCGGTTCGGGTAACAATCGCGGCGCGATATTCGGCGCCCTGCTGGTCTATGTCATCTGGACGATGTCGGAACCCGCAGCCGGATGGCTGTTTGACCATATCCGCATCTGGGGCGAAACCTGGTTTGGCTGGCAGGCACCGCCTGATCTCGACAGCAGGGCATTGCAAATGCGGGTTTTTGTGATTGGATTGACCATCACGCTGGTACTTCGCCTCGCGCCACGCGGGGTTCTTCCGGAGACCATTGCGCAAAAGACAGCAGGAAAACAGCAATGAACGAGATGCGCAGCAATATCGAGGCGGCCGAGATCGTGGTGCCCTGCCGGGAACTGGCGGATACCCTGCCCTTTTTCCTCAAGGAACTTGGCTTTCGGCTCGACCAGATTTTCCCTGCCGACAATCCCGCCGTCGCCGTCATTTCCGGCCATGGCATTCGCCTGCGCCTTGATTGTCACGCCAAAGGTGAGCCGGGCACGCTGCGCCTGCTGGCAAATGACATGGCGAGCCTGCCGAATGGCGGAGCGACGCGCACCGCGCCGAATGGCACACGCATCGAGTTTGCCCTGGCAAATCCGCCCATGGTCATGCCGCATCCCCATCACTCCTTTGTTGTGCGTCGCCTCAAGGATGGCGCCCCATGGGTGATCGGCAGGGCCGGAATGCAGTATCGCGACCTGGTGCCAGACCGGCTTGGCGGCTCGATGATCGCTTCGCATATCCGCGTTCCCGAGGCCGGGCCGGTGCCGGACAATGTGCATTTCCATGTCATCGGCTTCCAGATGATCTATTGCTATCGCGGCTGGGTTCGCCTCGTCTATGAAGACCAGGGCGAACCGTTCATACTGGCAGCGGGCGATTGCGTGTTGCAGCCGCCGCAAATCCGTCATCGCGTGCTTGAATCGTCAGGTGCGCTGGAGGTGGTGGAGATCGGCTGCCCTGCAGAACACGTCACGCAGTTGGACCATGAAATGCCTCTGCCGACAGGGCGCTTCAATCCGGACAAGGATTTTCACGGCCAGAATTTCTGCCGTCATGAAGTCACAAAGGCAGAATGGAAGCCCTGGCGGATCGCCGGCTTCGAGGCGCGTGACACCGGAATTGGCAAGGCGACCGCAGGCGTGGCATCAGTCAAGGTGGCAAGGCCGGTCGGCGCAAACGATACGCCATGGACCAGCCACGATGCCGATATCCATTTCAGTTTCGTGCTGGAAGGCTCGTTGACGCTGGAAGGCCAGGGCGAACAGCCGCGCGATCTTGAAGCCGGTGATGCGTTTGTCATACCACCTGCTTTCAGCACCCGGCTTTCCAACTGCAGCGCGGACCTCGAAATCCTCGAAGTCACCCTGCCCGCTGATTTCGCCACCACCATTACCGACTGAA
>JAGRLM010000164.1 GCA_020441795.1 Nitratireductor sp. | reverse complement strand
TCCTTGCGGTGAATGAACGCGGCGGCATCATCCTGGATGAAACCAATTTCTACGCAACCAGCGGCGGCCAACCGGGCGATACCGGGCACCTCGAACGCGAGGACGGTTCGATCATCAAGATCGCCGCTACAGTTTGCGGGGAAACCAAGGCGGAAATCATCCTGGTGCCGGATGTTGGCCAGCCTGTCCCTGAAATCGGGGAAAAGCTGGTTTGCCACGTCAATTGGGACCGGCGATACAGACTGATGCGCATGCACACGGCCTGCCACATCCTGTCGGTTGTCTGCCCTTATCCGATCACTTCTGCCAATATTACCGAGGATGAAAGCCGGGTTGACCTTGACCTGCCGGAAGCTGGCGTCAGCAAGGAAGATGTGTCAGCGATGATGATGGAAATAGTCAACGCCAACCATCCGGTCTGGACACAATGGATAAGCGAGGCGGAGCTCGATGCAAATCCGGGAATCGTCAAATCGAAAAATGTCCGTCCGCCGCGCGGTGCAGGTCGCATCCGCCTCGTTGCAATTGGCGAAGATGCCTCGATTGACAGCCAGCCATGCGGCGGCACCCATGTCAGCGAAACGGCTGAAGTTGGCGACATTCATATCGGCAAGATCGAGAAAAAGGGCCGCGAAAACCGGCGGTTCCGAATCCGCTTCGGGCCAATGCCACAAGCCTGAACGCAAAAGGGAACATCCATGAAACTCGAAGGCTCATGCCATTGCGGCGCGGTGAAATTCAGCCTCGATTCCAACACGCCCATTCCCTATCAGCGGTGCTATTGCACCATTTGCCGCAAGACTGCTGGCGGCGGTGGCTATGCCATCAACATCATGGGCTGGGCTGACAGCCTCGAGGTTGAAGGTAGCGAAAACATCTCGGTTTATCATGCTGTGGTTGACAGAACGGAAAGCCCGGTAGAACGGCGCTTCTGCAGCAAATGCGGTTCGGCCTTGTGGGTCTATCATGACAAGTGGCCGGACCTTGTTCATCCGTTTGCATCGGCGATTGATACGTCGCTGCCGAAGCCGGGAGAACATTCGCACATGATGCTTGAATTCAAGGCAGAATGGATAGAGGTCCCCGAAGGCCCGCAGCATGTGCATTTCCAATCCTATCCCGACAAGTCAATCGAGGTCTGGCATGACCGGCAAAGAGGCAAGCAGGAATGAGCGACAAGAGCCAATATGTGATTGAAGCGGGCGAAGTGGAGGCGCTGCTTGGCCGCGACAAACTGCGGCTGGTTGACGGCTCGTGGTATTTGCCGGCACAAAACCGGAATGGCCGGGCGGAATATCTGGCTTCGCGCATTCCCGGTGCCGTCTATTTTGATATTGACGAGATTTCGGACAAATCCTCTGCGCTGCCGCATATGCTGCCGACACCTGAGAATTTTGGCGCTGCAATGGGTGCGCTCGGCATATCCCGCGATGACGACATCATTGTCTATGACGGGCCTGGCATGTTTTCTGCAGCCAGGGTCTGGTGGAGTTTTCGCATCATGGGCGCGACATCGGTACGAATTCTGGATGGCGGTTTTGACCGCTGGAAGGCCGAGGGTCGGCCCGTTGAGACCGGAACGCCCGGCGCGCCGCAGAAGGCTGTATTCGAAGCCCGGCCGGACCTGACCCGCGTGCGTGGCATTGGCGAGATGCGCGCCAATCTGAAATCCGGCAATGCCCAGGTTTTCGACGCAAGGCCTTTTGCGAGGTTTTGTGGAACCGCTCCAGAACCAAGGCCCGGATTGCGATCAGGACACATTCCCGGTTCGCAGCCTGTGCCTGCTACAGAGCTATTCGCTGATGGCCGGTTGAAACCGCTTGATGAATTGCGAGCCGTGTTCGAGACCGTTTCGCTTGCCATGGACCGCCCGGTGATTACCACTTGCGGATCAGGCGTGACGGCGGCCGTTATCACTCTAGCACTGGAGAGCATCGGGCATCGCGATCACGCGCTCTATGACGGCTCCTGGTCGGAATGGGGCCAGGCGGAGGATGCACCCGTGGCACAATGGCTGGACGGAACCATCAGCGGCAAGACATCGGTTCGCGAGTAGCCCCATGGCAGCAAGGAATTCCAGTCCGAAAATTCTCACGGCACATGTAACCCATCTCGAAATGCGTGCGCCAACACATCGCCATGTGCCGATGCCATCGCGACCACGGCTTGCGGTGATGCGCGTGGAAATGATGCCGGTTGCGTTTTATCGGTATCTTTATGAACAGGTCGGCAAGCCGCATCACTGGTATTTGCGGCGGGTGATGAATGATGCTGATCTGGCCGCAATCATCCATGCTGATACGACCGAGATTTCCGTCGTCTACGCCAATGGCTCACCGGCAGGGTTTTTCGAACTGGATTGCGCGCGCAAACCCGAAGAGGTGGAACTGGCCTATTTCGGGCTCTGCCGAGATTTTACGGGTATGGGTTTTGGCAAATGGTTTCTGGCAACCGCGATTGACGCGGCCTGGGCGCATGAACCGGCGAAGGTTACGGTTCATACCAATACGCTGGACCACCCGGCTGCACTGCCGATGTACCAGAAACTCGGTTTCGAACCGGTTGGAACGAGCGAGGAAACGGTTACAGAATGGAGATGAGCGCCGGGTCGACCATACACAGGCGGCGGGATATCAGCTCTTGAACTTGCGCTGGCTCGGGGGCTTCGCCCGATCGGCCCGGATTGCAGCCTCGAAGGCGGCGCGTGCCCAAAGTGCCAGTTCATCCGGCTCGTCCAGCAGCCGCTCCGGCATGTACCAATAGCCCATGGATTTCTTGCCACCCTTGTAGGGATAGCTCCATTCTTCCATGCCTTCGGCCAGAAATTGCGGCTGGGTTTCTGCATCTGCCTTCAGGGCGATGCGGCCATCATCCAGCGACAGCGCATACATCAGCCCGTCACGAAACACACCTGCACCGCCAAACATGCGCCTGACGGAACTGCCCGGCAGGACCGAAAAGAGGTCTTCAAGATGGGCAGCATATTCTCGGGTCAGGGCCATATTCGGGCGCGCTTCCGTCAGGCGGCAGGCCCGGATCTTGCCTGCAGCATTTCCGGTGTCATTTGCGCCGGTGCGATCTCGACGCTTTCGCCGCAACCGCAGGCCGAAGTCTGGTTTGGATTGTTGAAGACAAAGCCGGTGCGAAGTTTCGTCACCTCGAAATCAAGCTGCGTGCCGAGCAGGAACAACACCGCCTGCGGGGCAACGAAAACGGTACCCTTCGGGGTTTCGACCTTGTCTTCTCCGGCCTTGGCTTCCTTCACCAGGTCAACAGTGTATTCCATGCCGGCACAGCCGCCATTCTTGACGCCAATGCGAATGCCGAGCGCATCGGGATGACCGGACAGAATCTCGCCTACGCGCTCTGCTGCACGGTCTGTGACGGTGATTACCTGAAAATTCGACATTCACACTCTCCAATCGGTCCCGGTTCAAGGCCGGGCAGATGGTTTCAAGATGGGCAGTTCAGGCGCGGCGCGCAAGCCCTGCCACTCATTCGATGCCCCACAAGCCGGGTGTCGCCAACTCGACGAGGTGCCCGTCGGGATCCCGAAAATAAAGGCTGACGGCATTGTCGCGAACCCAACGAACGGAGGATTCGACCGGCACACCCCTCGCTTGCAGCCAGGCACTCCACGTCTTTTCACTGCCGGACGGAATGGACAGGGCGAAATGCGCTGGGCCGGAACCATCATGCGGAGGGATCACCCCGCCGGGTGTCTCCACCGGTGCCAGGGTGCCCTTCTGCAGAAACAGCAGCAACATGGTGTCGCCAATCCTGAACCCTGTGATGCGCGCTTGCTCGAACAGGGGTTTGAGCCCGAGAACAGAGCTGTAGAAACTACACGAGCGTTCCATGTCTGCGACATACAGGCAGGTTTCCAGCACATTGCGAATGCCGGGCGCAGCGTTCATTGCCTAGTACCACCCCACTGCCACCTGCGCCTCTTCTGACATCCGGTCCGGCGTCCATGGCGGATCAAAGGTCATGGTCACATCGACATCCATCACACCTTCAACACCGGCAACCGCATTCTGTACCCAGCCGGGCATTTCACCGGCCACCGGACAGCCGGGCGCGGTCAATGTCATATCGATGCGCACCGTGCGGTCATCCTCGATGTCGATCTTGTAGATCAGGCCCAATTCATAGATGTCGGCCGGAATTTCAGGGTCGTAGATCGTCTTCAGTGCCGCGATGATATCGGTGGTCAGGCGGTCCAGTTCTTCAGCCGGAATTGCCGACACGGTGTTGGAGTTCACCTGCGCCGCATTCGGCGCCGGCGCTTCCTCTTCCCTGATCTTAGTCGTGTCTTCCATGGTCATGATCCATTCACATCAGGCGAAAAACTTGCGCGCTTTTTCGAGTGCTTCTGCGAGCACGTCTATCTCGGCCCGCGTATTATACATGGCAAATGAGGCACGACATGTCGAGGTTACGCCAAATCGCTTCATCAATGGCTGGGCGCAATGGGTACCAGCCCGCACTGCCACGCCTGCACGGTCTATCACCATGGACACATCATGCGCGTGAATGCCTTCGAGTTCAAATGAAACAATTGCCCCCTTGCCGGGCGCATTGCCGAATATTCTGAGCGAATTGACACTCGAAAGGCGCTGATGGGCATAGTCGCGCAGATCGTTTTCATGGGCAAGGATCTGGTCGCGACCAATGCTTTCCATGTAGTCGAGTGCCGCACCAAGCCCGATCGCCTGGACGATGGGCGGCGTTCCAGCCTCGAAACGATGCGGGGGTTCGGCATAGGTTATCTCGTCCTCGAACACGTCGAGGATCATTTCACCGCCGCCCTCGAATGGACGCATGGTGTTGAGGAATTCGCTCTTGCCGTAAAGAACGCCGATGCCGGTCGGGCCATAGAGCTTGTGCCCGGTCATGCAGTAAAAATCGACATCGAGATCGCGGACATCGACCGGCAGATGCACAGCACCCTGGCTGCCATCGGCAAGAACGGGAATGCCGCGCGCATGGGCAAGCGCCACAACCTGTTTCAATGGAACAACCGTGCCCAGCACGTTGGACATATGGGTGATAGCGACGAGTTTCGTGCGTTCGCTGAGCGCTGCTTCGAAGCGTTCCATCGACAGTGAGCCGTCGTCTTCCACCGGCACGAAGACCAGCTTCACGCCCATGCGTTCGCGCAGGAAATGCCAGGGAACGATGTTGGAATGGTGCTCCATCTGCGACAGCACGATCTCGTCACCGGCCTGCAATTCCTGCATTGCCCAGCCATAGGCAACGGTATTGATTGCCTGGGTCGCACCCTTGGTGAAGATGATCTGTTCCACCTTCTCTGCATTGAGGAAACGTCGAACCGTCTCGCGCGACTTTTCATAGGCGTCGGTGGCCGAATTGGACAGGAAATGCAGACCGCGATGCACATTGGCATATTCGTTGGCATAGGCGTTCTGGATCGCGTCAAGAACAGCCCTCGGCTTTTGCGCAGATGCCCCGTTGTCGAGATAGACCAGAGGCTTGCCATAGACGTCACGCGCCAGAATCGGGAAATCAGCCCGAACCGCGTCAATGTCAAAATCGCGATTTTTTACCGCAAGTTCAGCCATTTTGTTCAAGCCATTCCTCAATTCGCGAGTTCATCGCTTCCTGAATTGCCTCGTTTTCCAGATCGTCGAAAATCTCCTCGACGAAAGCCTTCACCAGCAGCGCACGGGCGAGTTTCTCGGGAATGCCACGAGCGCGCAGGTAGAACAGGTGATTGTCGTCGATATCGGTGACTGTCGCACCGTGGGCGCACTGCACGTCATCGGCGAAAATTTCCAGTTCCGGCTTGGCAGAAAACTCCGCATCGTCAGACAACAAAAGCGTGTTGCAGGCCATGCGGGCATCGGTCTTCTGTGCGATCTGGGCAACGCGGATCTCACCCTGGAAAACGCCCCTGCCCTGATCGGTCACGACATTGCGGAAGATCTCCGTTGAAACCGTATCGGGCACTTCATGGTAGAGGCTTGTGGTCACGTCGACATGGGTCTTGCCGCCGATCAGGTTGACGCCCCTGATGCGCAGATCAGACCCTTCGCCGCGTACCATGACGTTGATCTCGCGGCGCACCAGCGCTCCACCGGCATTAAGTGCCAGAATGGTCAGGCGCGAATCCTTGCCGAGCGTCACATTCAACTGGGCGAGATGCGTCGCGGCATCGCCTTCCTGCTGGACAATTACCCAGGTCGCCGATGCACCTTCACCCAGTGTCAGGCCCGTCACCGTATTTGCATGGGCAGCAATACCATTGTTGCTGGCATGTTGCTCGATGAAGACGGCGGACGCACCGGCGTCAAGTTCAACCGCATGGCGCAGCATTGCCGCGCCTGCATTGCGGCAACCGTGAACAAGCGCCAATGGCGTTTCAATTCTTGAATTGCGGCCAATGGCTATGCGCACACCGTCAAGGGCAAGCATGGTATTGAGCATGGCAATGGCATCGGCAGCATCACGATAGCCCGAAGCCGCTGCCCCACCGGTCACGCTGACGCCCTTTGGCAGTGCATCGGCTTGTTCAGCCAGGAAATGACCATCGAGGAACGGCAGGCGCACCGCCTCGCAAATCGCTGGATGCGCGGCAAGGAAGGACGCTATCCCATCGGCTGCAGGCGCTTGCACAAGGGGGCCGAAAGCCTTGAGCGAATTGCGCAGATCCGTATAGTGCCAGGCCTCGACACGGCGCGTCGGCAGGCCACGCTCGCGCAGGGTCTGCGCCGCCTGGGCGCGCTTCGCATCCGATGCCAGCAAGGGCTCGGCGACCGCAAGGATTGCCTCTTCGGCAGGGTTCAGCTTCTCAACCTTTTTCAGCATGGCCATCCCCGATCATGCCGCTTCGGCGATGACATCAGCATAGCCGTTTTCTTCCAGGTAGCGCGCCAGTTCCGGTCCACCCGACTTGATGATGCGACCCTTGTAAAGGACATGAACGCTATCGGGCACGATATGCTCAAGCAGGCGCTCGTAGTGGGTGATGACGATGAAGGAACGCTCCGGCCCGCGCAGCGCGTTGACGCCGT
>JAGRLM010000163.1 GCA_020441795.1 Nitratireductor sp. | reverse complement strand
TCGTTCGGGCGCCTCCATGAGATGGATCAGTAATAATGCGCCGGGGCTTCGGGTTCAAGCGGGAAGTGCGGCAGGGGGTTGGGTAAAGGTGGACCAGCTTGCGATTGCCACGACCAGCAGCATGGCTGTTGCCATTGCGATGTTGATCGCGAAATGCGTGCGCGGCGACAGGTCAAGCCGGTGAAGAGCCGTCCCTGCCCAAAGCCATGCCAGATGGGTTGGAATCCAGATAAGGTTCATCAGGAAGAACTTGATGGCAGCTTCCAGCATCAGGTTTTGCGGCATGAAGGGGAAGCCGGTGAAAAGTGCGGTATTGACCACATAGGCTTTCGGGTTGATCGCCTGCAAAGCCAGTCCGCCAATGAAACCGGGTGGCTTTTCGGAATGGATGAAGCTGATCTTCGATCCGGCAAACGCTATCTTTGCAGCCAGATAGAGCAGATATGCTATTGAGAGCGAGAACAGGGCGATGCGCATTCCAGGAATCGAAAACAGCAGGGCGGCGAAGCCGGTCACGACAGCCAGCCCAACGGTGTTTGAACCGACGAACAGCCCGGCGACATAATTGAGGCCCGGCTTGAAGCCAAAGCCGGAGCCAACGCCTGCTGTCGACAACACGCCGGGGCCCGGCGTGATGATCAGAAAGAACACCGCCACCACAAAGGCAATCACGGCCTCGCCTCCCCCGCCTGCCGAGATGCTTTCATCACTTGCCGGCTTCCTGGAGGATTTGCCACAGGATTCCCGGAGTGACCGGCATGTCCACGGAGGCGATACCGGTTTCAAGCTGCATTGCGTGGCAGACCGCATTCATGACGGCAGGACAGGCACCAATAGTGCCCGCTTCGCCCGCACCCTTGATGCCAAGCGCATTGGTGATCGACGGCACGTTGCGGGTTTCGAAATGGAAGTTCGGGAAATCAGCCGCCCGCGGCATGGCATAATCCATGAACGATGCCGTCAGCAACTGGCCATCCTCGTCATAAACGACGCGCTCGTTCAGCGCCTGGCCGATACCTTGAACGATGCCGCCATGGACCTGTCCGGCAAGCAGGATCGGGTTAACCGTTACGCCGAAATCATCGACGATCGTGTAGGCCACGACCTCGGTGATGCCGGTTTCCGGGTCGATCTCGACCTCACAGACATGCGTGCCATTGGGATAGGTCGCCTCGGCCTGTTTCCATTCACCCTCGCCCTTGATGTCGTCAGGCGATGGAGCGGCAGCTGCAATATCGGCAAAACTCATGACCCGGTCGGTGCCCACGATACGGGCGGTGCCGTTTACCAGTTCGATATCGGCAGCTGACGCCTCCAGCTTGTCGGCAGCGATCTTCTTCAGTTTTTCGCTGAGCTGCTCGCTGGCGCGCACCACCGATACGCCACCCAGCGGAACCGAACGCGAACCGCCTGTGCCACCGCCGGTGCGCAACTCGTCCGTGTCGCCCTGGTGCAGATGGATCTTTTCGTAATCGATGCCGAGCTTGTCGGCGGCGAGCTGGGCATAGGCGGTCGCATGGCCCTGACCATTCGACTGGGTCCCGATCTTCAAAATGAAGTCGCCTGCAGCGGTCAGTTCGATGAAAGCGGGTTCGGAGCCGGCAAAGGCGCAGGCCTCGATATAGGTTGCCATGCCGATGCCTCGGAACTTGCCGCGCGATTTCGCTTCCTCGTTGCGACTGTCGAAAGTTGCCCAGCCTGAACGTTCCATGGCGAGCGTCATGTGCCCGTCAAATTCGCCAGTGTCGTACATGCGCTTGCCGGGCGTGGTATAGGGCATCTGCTCCGGCCGGATGAAATTCAGGCGGCGGATTTCATCGCGCGGCATCGCCATGTCGAGGGCGCATTGGTCAACAAGGCGCTCGATCAGGTAGGCCGCTTCCGGGCGACCTGCACCCCGATAGGCGTCAACGGGAGCCGTGTTGGTATAAACGCCGCGAAGGTCCACGGCCATCAGTGGAATATCATAGACGCCTGTTGTCATGGAAATGCCAAGCGTCGGGATATAGGGACCATAGGCGTGAAGATACGCACCCATTGCCGCGACGAGATCGATCTTGATCGCAAGGAATTTCCCCTTCTCGTCCATCGCCATTCTGGCTACCGCGATATTGTCGCGGCCATGGGCATCCACCATGAAATGCTCGGTGCGGTCGGATGTCCACTTCACCGGTTTGCCAATACGGCGGGCAGCTTCCATGGCCAGCGGATATTCGCGATAGGAAAAGACCTTGGTGCCGAAACCGCCACCAACATCGGCGGTTCTGACGCGGATGTCCTTCTCCTCGATGCCGAAGACATTCATCATCATGTTGCGAATGCCGTAGACGCCCTGCGAACAGACAACCAGTGAGAACCGGTCTTCTGCCGTGCTCCATTCGGCAAGGCAGGAGCGTGGCTCCATGTAATTGGAAACAAGCCGATTGTTGATGATGCGCAATTCGGTGACATGTGCTGCCCTGGCAAAGGCTGCATCGGTCGCGTCATAGTCGCCGGTGCGGGTCACGAAAGCGATATTCGAATCCGAGTCCTCGTAAACCTTCGGCGATGCCGGATCGAGCGCTGCTTCAGTATCTGCAACCGCTTCCAGCATCTCGTAATCGATTTCGATCAATTCGGCTGCATCGCGTGCGATTGCCACTGAATCAGCCACGATAAAAGCAACCGCATCACCAACATGGCGGACAACGCCATCGCACAATAGCGGAATGTCGCGATTGCCGTTCATCGAGCCGTCCGGCTGCTTGACCTTGGCTACACAGGGAAGCGGCTTCAAATGCGAGACATGCTCAGCCGTCATCACCAGATGGACGCCGGGATGGGACTGTGCCGCGGACATGTCGGTGATGGTGAAACGGGCATGCGCATAGGGAGAACGCAGGACAAATCCGTGCAGCATGCCGGGCGCAGTAAAGTCGTCGGTATATTGCCCCTTGCCGGTGATGAAGGCGATATCTTCCTTCCGCCGCACAGCAGCGCCCATGCCGAATTTGGTCTGAACAATCTCGTTCATGATGAAGTCCCGGTAGTCAGTGATGAAGGAAAGCGTGCCGGGCATCCGAAGATGCCCGCAGTGGTCGCCAGTTTATAGTGCGCCATCGGTCAAACGGCAATGTTGCGCTCAGGCACGCGCCAGACCGCTGATGATCTTGGTTTCGAGGAAATCCTCGAGGCCGAAGACGCCGCCCTCGCGACCGATACCCGATTGCTTGTAGCCACCGAAGGGATGGCCCATTGAAAGACCGGCACCATTGATGCGCACCATGCCCGCGCGAAGGGCACGCGCAACGCGCTCACCTTTCGCTGCATCCGAGGTCTGGACATAGGCAGCAAGGCCGTAAGGCGTGTCATTGGCAATGGCAATTGCCTCTTCCTCATCCTCGAAGGGGATCATTGCCAGGACCGGGCCAAAGACTTCCTCGCGGGCAATCCGCATGGAATTGTTGACGTCGGCAAATATCGTTGGACGCACGAAATACCCGCGGTTGAAGCCTTCTGGCCTGCCGGTGCCGCCGATCACGACGCGAGCACCTTCGGCAATGCCTGCCTCGATCAGCTCCTGCACCTTGTCATATTGCATCTGCGAGACGAGGGGTCCGATATGGTCGCCATGTTCACGCGGATTGCCTACCTTGACGGCACTGCCATGTTTGGCGGCCAGGTCGACAGCATCGTCATAGACCTTGCGCTCGACCAGCATCCGGGTCGGGGCATTGCAGGACTGGCCGGTATTTTCCATGCAATGGGTGACACCCTTTCGAATGGCCTTGTCGAGATCGGCATCGGCAAAGACGATATTGGGTG
>JAGRLM010000162.1 GCA_020441795.1 Nitratireductor sp. | reverse complement strand
TTCCAGGCTTGCCGGGCCGATCACTGTTTCCGCCAATTCGCGAAACAGCACATGCAGGCCAAACCAGACCGAAAGATTCGCAATCACCCCAACAATGGCAGCCGTTATCGCTGCCAGGGCTGCCGATAGCATCCGGTTGCCACGCAGCCGCTCGATGAATGGCGCGCCCGCAAACACCCATATGAAGCACGGCACGAAGGTGAACCACAAAGTGACCATGCCACCCAACAGGCCGGCAAGCATCGGGTCGGCAAATCCGGCATTCCGAAAAGCCCCCAGGAACCCGACAAAAACCAGCACGAGGATCAGTGGCCCTGGCGTGGTTTCGGCAAATCCAAGGCCGGTCAGCATTTCGCCTGCAGCAAGCCAGTGATGGTGTTCGACAGCCTGTTGCCCGACATAGGCAAGCACCGCATAGGCTCCGCCAAAGGTTACAATGGCTGCCTGTGAAAAGAACAGCGCAAGGTCGACAAACACATTGCCCCGCCCAACCAGCAGGATCATCAAGGCAAGCGGCAGCAACCACAGCAGCATTGCCCAGCCAAGCATGAGCGACAGATGGCGCCACGGCCTTGCGAATGCACTCGCCGGCACCGCGATCTCGGCGCTGGAAAAACGGCCCGGCATGGCAAGGCCTGCGACAGCTGCACAAGCGATGACAAGGGGAAACGGGACATGGAAGGCTGCCAACCCCAGAAAGGAAGCGACTGCCAGCGCGACGCCTGCATTCCCCTTCAATGCTCGTCGGCCCACCCTTGTCAAAGCCTGAACCACGATGGCCAGCACTGCAGCCTTGAGGCCGAGAATTAGACCGGCAAAAATCGGGAGATCGCCATAGACTGCATAGGCGGCGGATAGCGCCAGCAGGACAAATGCCCCCGGCAGGATGAACAGCAATCCGGCGACCAGTCCCCCGCCAATTCCGCGCACAAGCCAGCCGGAATAGGTGGCAAGTTGCATCGCCTCTGGTCCGGGCAAGAGTATGCAGAAATTCAGCGCATGCAGGAACTGTTTTTCACCAAGCCACTTCTTTTCATCAACCAGTATCCGGTGCATCAGCGCAATCTGGCCTGCCGGCCCGCCGAATGAGAGCAGACCTATGCGCAACGCGGTTGCCGCAAGTTCATCGAGTGCCGGCCTTGTGGTGTTCATGCTCTGAGAATTCCGGGCATTGCGCAAACCGTTCAGCCATTGTCCGTTGCATGGCAGTCGTGACAGGATAACGACATTCACCTGCAGCACCAGCACTTGCGAAACAATCACATTCGCTCTATACACCGCCTGCCCGCGCAGACACCCTTGGAGGCAGCGCGGGTTTGTTGCGTTTGAACAATGCTCTTTTGAACATTGCCCTTCGCTGCAAATTCCGGTGCCGAAAAGTTCAGCAACCGGAATGCCCTCTGTACAACAAAAGGAAAAGCCATGAGCCACGAAACTTACGAGCTCAAGGCACAATTGCGCGACCGGACCGGCAAGGGGGCCTCCCGGGAATATCGCAGAAACGCAATGGTGCCTGCCGTCATTTATGGCGACAAGAAAGAACCCCTTCCGATCGCCCTTCCCTTCAAGGAATTGTCGCTTCGTCTCAATGCTGGTGGTTTCATGACCACGCTTGCGACAATCGACGTCAACGGCGAAAAACACCAGGTCCTGCCGAAGGATTTCCAGGTTGATCCAGTGCGTGAATTCATCACCCATGTGGACTTCCTGCGTATTTCCGCTTCTTCGCGCGTAACCGTTGAAATTCCGGTTCACTTCCTCAACGAGGAAGCCTGCCCGGGCCTCAAGCGCGGCGGTGTCTTGAACATCGTACGGCACGAAGTCGAACTGGAAGTACCTGCAACCGCAATTCCGGATGCAATCGAGATCGATCTTACAGGACGCGAAATCGGCGATTCAATTCACATCAGCCATGTGAAGCTTCCCGAAGGCGCCAAGCCAACCATTACCGATCGCGACTTCACCATCGCCAC
>JAGRLM010000161.1 GCA_020441795.1 Nitratireductor sp. | reverse complement strand
TTGCCGCCATTGACGGTCCGCAGGATGCTGTTGCGACCATGATGAAGGCATTCGACAGCCGCAGGCGCCTGGTCGTTGAGCGCATGAACGCACTTGACGGCGTGAAATGCGCCACGCCCAAGGGCGCCTTCTATGCCTTTCCCAACATCTCGATGACTGGATGGAAGGCAAAGAAACTGGCTTCGGCACTTCTGGAAGAAGTGGGTGTTGCCACTATTGGCGGCCCGGATTTCGGTATTCTGGGTGAAGGCTATATTCGCCTGTCATACGCCAATTCGGAAGAGAACATTGCTCGCGCCATTGACAGGATCGCCGGATTTCTTGAAGCAAATTCAAAGGCTTGAAGCGCAGGATTTCATGGCGAAGGACGGCGCCAGGCTGTCGCGCCGTCCTTGCTGTTCAATCCGTCAGGGAGGAGGAAACGGATTGGATGATTAAAGTCTGCTCCTGATTCGTTAACGGGAGATTAACCGTTCAAACCACCAATCACGGGCAGGAACGGCATGCCAAGAAGCGCCTGCACATAGGTGAAGAGCACCAGACTGCCCACGACAATTGCAGCGGCCACAACCGCACGCATGGCAGCAATCGACCCAAGATGCCGTGAGGCGGCATAGCCCGCCAGCGGAACCAGATGCAGGCAATGGGTTGCAAAGAAATGTGCGACCCGCAGGTCACCACCATCGCGCGCCCAGCCCATCAGGGCCAGGCCATTGCTGTCTGTCGGCGAACCTCCAACCCAGTGCCCCGGCATTCCGGACATGGTGCCCGCAACCACGACCGTCAGCACGAAGGTCATGCCAAGCCCCAGCACCAGGGAAAGCCGGAAGGCAGGATCAAGCCCGGCGGCCCGGTTTCGGTGAATGGCAATGGCATATACCATTGAAGCGGAAGTCAACGTGACGGCGAGCAGGCCCATCAGCGGATAGACTGCGGCCATGAATGGGGTCGAGACATTGAAATGCGAGCCGGTGCCATTGGCTGCCGCGCCGGCAATCCAGATCATCTCCAGCGCCACGGACGAAACCACCACCCAGGAAAAAACCCTGTAGAGGCGCGATTTCAGCATTCCGCCTGGAAGCCATCTTGCGAAATATGCAAGCGTTAAGAGATAGACGATCAGGGCAATTTCAAATTTCAGCGGCTTGTCCCAGACATTGATGCCGTTGAATATGCGGTCATCGATTGCCATTGCCAGTATTGTTGGCACCAGCATGACAAACAGCACCACGCCAGCACCAAAAAAGCGCGGTTCATCTGCCCGCATTGCCGAAATGGAGTCGGGCCAGTTGCCGGAACGGGATGAAGAAGGGCGCGACTGCGCCAGACCTTGAACGCTCATGGTTTCATTCCTTCCACTTCAATTGCCTTTCCACTCCGCCGAGCGAAACGGATTGCTGAAAACAGCAGCAATCCAACCGGCCCGAACAGGAATGTGAGGATGAGACAGGGTATGACCAGAACAAAGGCGATGGCCTCGCGCCTGGCTGTTCGAGCTTCCCAGGCCCCTACAAACAGGTCAAAGGCGAGATAGTGCACCCAGCCAGCCAGCAATAATTCACGCGATCGAAAAAGCGCTGCAACATTGTCCAGGCTGTCAAAACCACCTTCGCCACGCGACCAGTATGCAAGCACGAGCGCACAATATCCCGCGGCCAGCAGAAGCGGAATTGCCTGCCCGGAAAGGCGCTGCGACCAGATCGGCATCAGCGGACTTGCAAGCAGCAATATCCATCCTGAAGCCGCGATGGCACTGGCAATCTGGAAAGCCGCGTCTGGATCAAACTGCATCGCCTGTCTCCCGAGCATGAAAGTGAACGCAGCAATAATGCACTATCTTTACATCGTCAAGATAATTTTTACATTGGAAAGATTGCTGCGGAGTGATAAGCACGGACATGCATTCACAAAGCCATCCTGACAAGGCAATCGAGCCATCAACGCCCTATCATCACGGTGACTTGCGCGCAGCCTTGATCAAGGCTGCGGAAGCGGAGCTTACCGACAAGGGCGTGGAAGGCTTTTCATTGCGCGGCTGCGCCAAGCGCGCCGGTGTTTCCCACGCCGCTCCGGCACATCATTTTGGCGATACGCGAGGACTTCTGACCGCATTGGCAGCGGAGGGGTTTCGTCGCTTTGTCGCCACACAATATGAGACAATGACGGAAGCCGAACCGCACCCGCAGGCACAGCTTGCCGCCTCCGGCCTCGGCTATGTACGCTTTGCCCTTGCTCGGCCAGCCCTTTTCCGGCTCATATTTTCCTCGGACAGGCCGAATTTCGACAATGAGGAACTGTGCAACGCCGCTGAAGCCGCCTATGGCCTGCTCGTGGAAAACGTGACGGCGACCTGCGGTGCACCAGCAACTATCGATGACATCGCAGCCGTCTGGTCAACCGCGCATGGCCTTGCTGACCTGCTGTCAGCCGGTCGATTGAAGGACGTTCTCGCCATGCCGGAGGCTGAGCGCGATGCGATGATCCTGCGGATCGTCATACGCGCACTTTCTCCGGCCTGACAATTTCCTGCTGCTGTCACGCAGCAGCGCGCTCTTCCGCAATGGCCTTTTCGACGAGTTCTGCAAGACCTCTTTCCAGGCCCATCTTCTGGGCAAGCTGGTCAAGATAGCGGCGTTCGGCATCCGTATCCGTGACGATTGCCATGCAGGACGCAGTATAGATTTCGACAGCACGCTCGCGCGATGTCGCCATGGCGGCAATCCGGTCCACGTCAACGGGTGCCATCATCTCTTCCATGAGATATGCCTTGCCCTCGGCACCAGTTTCCATTTCGTTCAGCTTGCCGAATATCCGCTTCTGCTCATCCGCATCAATCTGTCCATCGGATTTTGCTGCAGCAATCATGGCTGTCAGGAAAACCCGCGCTGCCTCTTGCCCCGAATTTTCATCATGGCTGAACGCCGTATCCTGTGGCGGAGGCAGCAATTGCCCTCCAGGTGCAGAAGGCGTCACATCACGGAGCGGCGCATCCTGAACAGACTGTCCACCGATATTGGCATCGGCGGAATCCTTGCCCTGCCAGTTCTGGTATGCCTTGTAGGCAAGGCCGCCGACGGCAGCCAACCCGCCGAGTTTCACCGCAGTTCCGGTGAGCGCGCGGCCAGAGCGGGTCCCAAGAAGTACTGCCGCAAGGCCAATACCTGCCGCCTTGGCCATTCCCGGATTTTCGGTGATGCCCTTCCTGACCTTGTCGATATTTTCCTTGCCTGCAACACCCTCTGCTGCTCCGATAAACTGGTCCAGCAATTGTCTGGCATCAAACATGACTTCGCTCCCTTGAAATTTGCCGTTTATGCACTTCGGCATGCAAATGGGTATGATCGATGATTTGCGCAAGCGCAAATTCCGAACACATGCCCCTGCCGCCAGCCCTTGCCGCCTGCCCTAAACCCGCCGGTCAAAGGAAACCGACTTGACGAGCGCATACACCTCCTTGCCAGGCACCAGCCCCAATTCATCAACAGCCATGCGGGTGATGCGCGCCCGTATCCGGCTGCCGCCTATATCAACAACGGTTTCGGCAAAAGCTGTATCCGCTTCGGCAACGACTTCCGTGATTTGACCGGAAAGTATGTTTCGAATGCTGATGCCGGTTGGACGCCCGAGTGCCAGCGAGACGTCTCGGGCACGGATGCGCAAACGCACCTTTTCGCCGACTGCCGCATCAACCCCCGGCAGGAACAGGGCCTGCCCGGACAAGTCCAGTCTTGTCAGATCATATTGGCTGTCCTTGTCGGATACGGTTGCCACAACCAGCGTACCCGCCTCGAACCTGCCGGTTGCCGATTGCAACTCCACTTTCTCGAAAATCTCGGACGGCAGCCCCTGCGTTACCTTGCTGCCATCGGCCATGACGATCATGACGTCCGCCAGGGCTGCCACTTCCGCCATGTCATGGCTGACATAAAGTGCCGGAATGCCCAGCCGCTTGCGCAGATCAAGAAACAGGCTGATGGTTTCTTTCTTGATTTGCCGGTCGAGCCCGGTAAACGGCTCATCCATCAGCAGCAGGCGCGGCGCACTGAGCAATGCCCTGCCAATTGCCACGCGCTGACGCTCGCCGCCGGAAAGATGCTTCGGTTTTCGATTGCACAAATGCGCTATGCCGAGCAGCCCGGCCATTTCATCAACCGATGGTCCCTGTGCCGGCTGAGCCATCCTTCGCTTGCGACCAAATTCGAGGTTTTCACGCACGTTCAGATGTGCAAACAGGCTCGCTTCCTGAAAAACATAACCAGCCGCACGGTGATGCGGCGGAAGGAAGACACCTTTGCTGTCATCCTGCCAGACCTGCCCGGCAACCATCACATTCCCGGGCATGCGTTCAAGGCCCGCAATGCAGCGCAAGATTGTCGTCTTGCCGCAACCCGATGGCCCGAATAGCACGCTCACCCCGTTTGCAGGCGTATCGAAAGCCATGTCGAGCCGGAAATCACCCTTGCCACCTGAAACCGCTACAGCGATACGATCCATGCTCAACCCTCGCCCCTTGCCGATCCGAGGCGCAGCATCACCATGATCACGGTGAAGGAAAACAGAACCAGACCTGCCGAAAGAAGATGGGCGGTCCCCCAGTCGCCGCTCTCCACCAGGTCATAAATTGCAACGGAAATGACCCGGGTCTCGCCGGGAATATTCCCGCCAATCATCAACACCACGCCAAATTCGCCAATGGTATGGGCAAAGCCAAGAATGGCGGCAGTCAGGAATCCCGGTCTCGCCAGCGGTAATGCTACAGTGAAGAAGGCATTCCACGGAGAAGCACCAAGTGTCGCTGCAACTTCCAGCGGACGCTCGCCGAATGCCTCAAAGGCATTGCGTATCGGTTGCACCACGAAAGGCAGCGAATAGACGACCGAGCCGATGACCAGTCCCTCGAAAGTGAAGGCAAGGGTGCGCCCGCCCGACAATCCGGCCAGCCATCCTCCGGGTCCTGATGGACCAAGCGCGATCAATAGGTAAAAGCCAAGGACCGTCGGCGGAAGGATCAGTGGAAGTGCAGCCACCGATGCCACCACATCGCGAAAACGCGAACGCGTTCTGGCTAGCCACCAAGCAATTGGCGTTCCCACTACCAGCAGACAAAGCGTTGTCACCAGCGCAAGTTTCAGCGTCAACCAGAGTATCGAAGCCAGTTCCGCTGTTCCCATGGCTCAGCTGCCACCCCGCACATGCGCCGAATAACCATAGCGTCGAATGATGTTTTCGGCTTCCGATCCGCGCAGAAAATCCATGAACGCGCGTGCAACCGGGTTTGCATCAGCTGATTTGAGCAGAACCGCATCTTGCGCGATGGGAGAATGCAGGCCTTCGGGCACCAGCCAATATTGCGCTGCAGCTTGAGAGATCACCTGTGAATAAGCGACAAGCCCAAGACGCGCATTCCCTGTTTCCACGAATTGTAGCGTCTGGCTGATATTTTCCCCCTGTACCAGGCGACTACCGAAATCCTCGTCTGGAAACAGCTTCGCCAGTGCTTCAACGGCGGCACGGCCATAGGGCGCTAGTTCTGGATTGGCGATGGCAATCCTGTCGCTCCTGTCCGCAACAAGAAGTCCTGGCCCTTTAACGTCAGTCCCTCCCGCATAAAGCGCCAACCGCCCAAGCGCATAGGTAAACCGACTGTCTGAAACGGCCAGTCCCTGCTGTTCCAGCAATTGAGGCCGCTCCTGGTCAGCGCTCAAGAAAATATCGAAAGGGGCGGCCTGCACGATCTGCGCATATATCTTTCCCGTAGAGCCGAAGCTGGCAGTAACCTTGTTACCCGTCGCCGTTTCGAATGCCCGGGCAATCTCGCGTGCGGGAACGCTGAAATTGGATGCGACGGCTATTCTCACCTCGCCAGCAAGGGATCGCGCCGCCGCAAACGGCAGCAACATCCCCGAAATGACCAACAGGCTGAAAAGGCGCGATAGCAGTTTCATACCCTTTCAACGATATGTTTCACTGAACATATCGACGCTAGCCCAAACTCCCGCAGGCTTCAAGCGCCTGCCGGATTTCGGAATTGAATGCTGCGCCGCATTACCGTTTGGCAAGCATGGCGGTAAGCAGGGCAAGTTCGGCTTCCAGGCTCTCATTGGCCCGGTTTTCCATGGTCCGGTAAAGCGCAAGCACTTCGATCCCGGTTTTGGTCAATTCGGCACCGCCAAAATCCTTGCCACCCCGGGTCGTGCCGACAAGCCCGCCTTCAAAATCCTGGTTCATCGCTTCCACCAGGTTCCAGGCGCGCTTGTAACTCATGCCCAGCTTGCGTCCTGCTGCAGCAATCGAACCGGTTTCTGCAATCGCTTCCAGCAGACCGGCCTTGCCCGGCCCAATGGCAGCATTGCTGGACAGAACAATTCGCAATCTTGCGCGCGGAGCCTTGTTTTCCTGCTGCATCAATGCTTCCTGATTAGTTCGCTACCACGCTATAGCAGTTCGCGACTTTCTTGAACCAGACAGGATCCCAGAACTGGACCCCAAACGGGAACCCCAAAACCGGAACCAGGGCCGGAAACTGAAGACAGTTCATCGCATCGCATTTGGAAATCGGCAATGATTGACCGGCAGGAAAACACACGAAGTCCCTTGTATGGCATAGGCTTGAAGGTGTTGTCAGTGGCGGTATTCGTCATCATGTCGACCTGCATCAAGGCAACCGCGCCGCATGTGCCACCGGGTGAGGCTGTATTTTTCCGCTCGTTCTTTGCCCTGCCTGCAATCGTGACCTGGCTTTTGTGGCGCCGTCAGTTACGGACCAGCCTGAAGACGGAAAACCATATCGGCCATTTCTGGCGCGGGCTTGTGGGCGTGACGGCGATGTTTCTTGGTTTTACCGCGCTCGGCCTCATTCCCCTGCCGGAAGCAGTCACCATCGGCTATGCAGCGCCGCTGGTCGCGACAATCCTGGCGGCGATGTTTCTCGGCGAACGCATCCGGTTTTTCCGCATGAGCGCAGTTTTCGCCGGAATGCTGGGCGTCATTCTCGTCTTGTCACCCCGGCTGACAATACTACATGACGGCGACACAGGTGCCATCCAGGCAGTTGGTGCATTATGCGCACTGATGGGTGCGGTCTTTGCTGCCATGGCGCAGATCTTCGTTCGCAAACTGGTCAATGTCGAAAAGACCGCCACCATCGTCATCTATTTCTCGCTCACTTCGACCTCCCTGTCATTGCTGACAATGCCCTTCGGCTGGGTCATTCCCGAACTCCGCGAGGCAGCCTTGCTGGTCACGGCAGGAATTCTGGGTGGCGTTGGGCAAATCTTCCTCACCGAGAGCTATCGCTATGCCGAGACAGCGGTCATCGCCTCCTTCGAATACACTTCGATGCTGATGGCGCTGGCAATCGGCTATTTCATCTTCGCGGAAGTTCCCACTCCTGCCATGCTGGGCGGAGCGGCATTGATCATGCTGTCAGGTCTGGTGATCCTGCTTCGCGAGCGACAATTGGGGATTGAGCGGGCGCGCTCACGAAAGGTCATGACCCCGCAAGGGTGAGACTGCTCAAGTCAAGCTGTCTTGCTCTGGCTGCTTCGCGCGCCACCATCGCCTTGTGTAATTCCGCAACAAGCTTGTTTGGGTTTACCGGTCGAATGCATCGGCAAGAATGGCCTCAAGCGCATCGCGATCCGCCTCGTTGAATGCATCGGGATAGTCGCTGTCGATATCAAGCACACCCAGAAGCGTACCCTTTCGCCAGATCGGCACGACAATTTCCGAGCGTGTTGTCGATGAACAGGCGATATGATCCGGGAAGGCTTCGACATCGCCCACAATCAGTGTTTCGCCTTTTCTCGCGCAGGCACCGCAGACACCGCGACTGAACGGAATGACCAGGCAGCCATGCCCGCCCTGATAGGGGCCTATCTTGAGCGTCTCATTTCCGACATTTCGATAGAATCCGGTCCAGTGAAACCGCTCAAAGGCATGATGCAGCTCACAGACAATCGTGGCCATTCTGGCGATGTCATCGTCCTCGCCGTCAATCAGCGCTGCAATGCGGCTGCTGAGTTCGGGCCAGTCAAGATCAGTCGTTTCCAGATTTGCCGTATCCATCGTCATTTCCATCGTCGCTCCATTGCCATGTCTGGCGCCAGATCCGTTAGTGCGATTCCGCAATTGCATCCAGCATCGACAGGTAACCGCGAAATCCAAGCCCGCAAACCACTGCCCGGGCAATCCCGGAGACATAGGAATGATGGCGGAAGGATTCCCGCGCATGGATGTTGGAAATGTGAACCTCATAGACTGGCAGCCCGACACCCGATAGCGCATCACGTATGGCAACAGATGTATGACTGTATCCGCCCGGATTGATGATGATGGCAGTGGCGACAGTCCTTGCGGCCTGGATCGCATCGATGATCGCCCCTTCGCTATTGCTCTGGAAACAATTCACCGAGAGGCCGAGTTTCGACCCATGGGCCACGCATTCGGCTTCCAGGTCCTTGAGCGTCTTGCTGCCATAGACCGCAGGTTCGCGCGTTCCCAGGAGGTTGAGATTAGGGCCATTGATGACAAGGACATTCTTCGCCATTCGGGATTCCTTCTTCGTTTGCAATTCGACTAGCAGGTAATTCGCGCGCCGCAAAGCCATGCGAACGGGGATGGAGCTGTGTCGAAAGCAATGAATATTCGCACGCTATCACCTTGTCACCAAACGCCTTCCCCGGCGAACCGTGTTTTTCAACGCTGAACCACAATCCCCGCCTTCGCAATGTACCCAAGACTGCTTTGCGAAGGAGAAAGCGATGGACAAGGCAGTCATACAGGCAATTGGCGCAGTGGCAGAGGAGTTCCGGCTAGAGATGGCCGCCCTTGCTGCAATTGTGGAAGTGGAGAGCGGCGGTCGGCTTTTTGCAAGGGTCGCGGGGCGCGACGAGCCCTTGATCCGGTTCGAAGGTCACTATTTCTATCGCCTCCTGCCAACCGCAAAACGCAACCAGGCGGTCGTCAAGGGCCTTGCTCATCGGATGGCAGGCCGCGTCAGGAACCCAGCAAGCCAGGCGGCACGCTGGAAGCGCTTGCAGCAAGCCTGTGATATCGACCGGCCCAGTGCGTTCGAATCCGTTTCCTGGGGCGTTGGCCAGGTCATGGGGGCGCATTGGCGCTGGCTCGAATATGCCAGCATCGACGCCCTTGTGAGCGAAGTGCGCTCGGATGCCGAGGGACAAATCAGGTTGATGGCGCGCTTCATCGCGAAGGCCGGCCTTAAACCCAAACTGGCGCAGCGCGACTGGGCAGGCTTTGCCCGCGCCTATAACGGGCCCGGTTACAGGTCCAACCGCTATGACAGCAAGATGGCTTCGGCCTTTTCCCGCCATTCCGGGATTGACCGACAACCTTCCAGCCGACATTTGCCGGCATTGTTGCGGCTGGGATCCCATGGCGGGGATGTCGAGCAATTGCAGCATGCCTTGCGCCGCATTGGTTATCCGTTGATTGCTGACGGCGATTTCGGACCGGCAACAAGGGCAGCCGTCATTGCCTTTCAGCAATCCAACGGCCTCATGGCTGACGGCGTCCTGGGCGCTGCAACGCTTGCCGCAATCCATCGCCACTTGCCGCAGTCGACATTGGGAGGATCGGAAGCCCAATTTTTTCAATCGATTTAATTTTGCTTTTCAAGATGCCGGGCTTGCGCTAAGGAAACGCCATGGAAAAGAACGCTTTACTCGACCAGATCATGAATGCGGCGCCGGTTATTCCGGTTGTCGTGATTGACGACCCGGCAAATGCGGTCAGGCTTGCTCGCGCCTTGGTAAAAGGCGGCACACCCGCAATCGAGGTAACCTTGCGCACACCACGGGCCATGGAATGCCTCGCTGCCATTGCCGCTGATGTGGAAGGAGCACTGCCGGGCGCAGGGACGGTGCTGGGCCCGAACCAGTATGAAGCAGCAGCAAAGGCCGGTGCCCGCTTCATGGTCAGCCCCGGCTTTGCGCCAAACCTGCTCGATGCAGCCGAGGCATCCGCAGTGCCGCTCCTTCCAGGTGCTGCAACAGCAAGCGAAATGATGATGCTGGGCGAGCGTGGCTATTCACGGCTCAAATTCTTTCCGGCATCCCTTGCCGGCGGTACGGCCTATCTCAAGGCACTTTCGTCACCGCTTCCCCAGTTCACTTTCTGCCCAACGGGCGGCATATCGCTGAAGACAGCACCTGAATACCTGGCGCTGCCCAATGTTGCATGCGTTGGCGGATCGTGGCTCGCCCCGCAGGCACTCGTTGACGCTGGCGAATGGGAAAAGATCGAGGAACTGGCACGCGAAGCGGCAGGACTGGCCCGCTAGGCTGATCTGCAGCGGTTCGCAGGCCAGAACCAGCCAATCGGGTTGGCCTGCGAATTTGGCCTTGCGACTGCGCGATCCGGTAGTAATGTCCGCCTCATGTTGATCCGAAAGTCACTGCGGCGAAATTCAGCGCTACAGACCACCCTCTACCTGGCAGTCGCCACCTTGCTGGGCGGTCTCGCAGTATGGTCTGCCGCCAGTCTTGGCGAGCGCAATGCGCGGGCGCAATTGGCGCTCCATGCGGATGAAACGCTCGAACTGCAGTCCGATACCATTGTCGGGCAATTGGAAAAATACCGTCTGATACCCGGCCTCATGGCGCGGCGGGCGGATATTGACGCCCTGTTCCTCGCGGCAGATCCTGATCAGGCGGACGCTGTTGCCCGTCGCCTTGTCTTTGACATGACAGCACTTTCAGGTGCCGTCGATGCAGCGCTTTTCCTGCCATCGGGACGATTGATCGCAAATGCCACCGGCTACCTGCAGTCCACGATGATCACGCAGAATTCGCTGCTGGTTTCCGCCTTGCAGGGAAGCCTCGGCCGCGCGTCGATTTCTGGCGAGAATGGCAGGCGCAGCTACGCATTCTCATCCCCTGTGCGCCACAAGGGCGAGATTGCAGCGATACTGGTAGTCGCCGCCCCGCTTGAATCCATCGAACAGACCTGGGCACTTTCCGTCAATCCCATCTTTGCTCTGAACCGGTCAGGCCAACTGGTCGCCGGCAATCTGATTGCCCGAATGCGCGAGCCTGAAATCAGGTTGGCGCTGCTGAAAGGCGCGGACAGCGATGCTTTTCTTGCATCCAGCACGACAAGCGGCGCCTATATGGCTTATTCGCGGTCGATACCTGCAATGGACTGGCAGTTATTCGTTCTGGAACCCACCGACCTGATATCGGCTTCAGCGCGCGACAATACCCTGATTGCCCTTCTCTCCAGCCTGCTGGCAGGCCTTGCCGGTTTCGTGCTGCTTGTCCGCAGGCAGGAAGCAGATCGCCAGAGGCGGGCAGAACGTCTTGCCGCTATCCGCCTCGAACGCCAGGTGCGAGATCGAACCCGCGAATTGCGGCTTGCCAATGCCCGGCTCGAAATCGAGGTCGACGAACGGCGCACCGCGGAAAACGCCCTGCTGAAGGCACAGGGCGAACTCGTGCAGTCGGCAAAGCTCGCCGCGATCGGCCAGATGTCGGCAGCCCTTGCCCATGAATACAACCAGCCTTTGGCCGCGATCCGCAGCTATGCGGAAAATGCAGTGCAGTTTCTGGCGCGCGGCAGCAAGGAACCCGTCAGGGACAATCTGCAGCGCATTGGTGGGCTGGTGGAACGAATGGCCACCCTTTCCACGACGCTGAAGTCCTTTGCAAGACGCCCGCGAAGCGGCAGCTCGGATGTATTGCTGGAAACCGTGATGCGTGACTCGCTGATGCTTGCCGGCCACAAGGCGAAAGAAGCCGGTATCGTCATCAAGACAGAACCGGTTCCCGATGCCTTGATGGTACGGGGCGGGCAAGTGCGGCTGTCGCAAGTCTTCGTCAATCTGATTTCAAATGCGGTCGACGCGAATATCCAGGCCGGCGGCAAGAACGTCTTCGTAGAGGTTGCCGCAGATGATGATACCGTCCGGATCGATGTACTGGACGAAGGCACGGGCATTGACCAAGAGATCAACAGCTCGATTTTCGATCCCTTCTTCACGACGAAGGATGTCGGGGAGGGCTTGGGGCTTGGGCTCTCCATCGCCTACAACATCATCCATGATTTTGGTGGCACACTGACCGCCAGAAACCGCAATGGCGGCGGCGCGGTATTTTCCGTTACCCTGCCAAGGGCGCTACCCATGGCAAGCAAGTCGCGTGCAGCCGAATGAGCCAACCCGTTTTCCTGATCGATGATGACAGTGACTTGCGCCATGCCCTGAAGCAGGGCCTGGAACTCGAAGGCCATCACGTAACCGACTTCGCCGCCGCTGATGATGCCCTTGCCCATATCGGCAGGGATTTCACCGGGGCGATTGTTTGCGATATCCGCATGCCGGCGACCGACGGCATGACATTTCTGCTCAAGGCCCTTGCCATTGACCCGACACTACCGGTCATCCTGATCACCGGCCATGGCGACGTGCCCCTTGCCGTCAAGGCGATGCGCGAGGGAGCATATGATTTTCTTGAAAAACCATTCTCGCCAGGTCGCCTTTCGGAAGTGGTCTTGCGCGCGCTGGAAAAGCGACGGCTGGTTCTGGAAAACCGCTCTCTGCGGGAAAACCTGGGTGGCGGTGAAACCATTTCCGACATGCTGGTTGGCAATTCGCGCGCCATGGTCCGCTTGCGCTCCGAGGTGAAAGCCATCGCCCAGACCGATGCCGATGTGCTGGTCTATGGCGAGACCGGGTCCGGCAAGGAGGTCGTTTCCCGCGCCATTCACCGATTGAGCGAACGCGCTTCAGCACCCTTTGTCGCCATCAATTGCGGCGCATTGCCAGCCGACATCATCGAATCGGAACTGTTCGGCCATGAAAAGGGAGCCTTTACCGGTGCGACCGAACGCCGAATTGGCAAGATCGAGCATGCGCAAGGCGGAACGGTCCTCCTCGACGAAATCGAATCCATGCCGCTGGAACTGCAGGTAAAGCTCTTGCGTGTCATCGAGGCCAAGGCCATTGAGCGGCTGGGCTCGAACAAATTGATCCCGGTTGATGTTCGCTTCATTGCTGCATCCAAGGCTGACCTGGAAAAGGAAAGCGCTGCAGGCCGTTTCCGGGCTGATCTCTATTATCGGCTCAATGTCGTGAGCGTTTCGATCCCGCCCTTGCGCGAACACGCCGAGGATATTCCCGACATCTTCTTTCATCTGGCGCGCGAAGCCCGCGCCCGCTATCGCCGCGACATACCCGACATCACCCCGCGAATTGTCGCGGAACTCAAGGCCAATCCATGGCACGGGAACGTGCGTGAATTGCGCAACGCAGCTGACCGCTTCGTCATCGGCCTGTGGACCGGAACCGCAATTGACGATGAGCCAACGGCAGCAGATGCCAAAAGAAGCCTTTCAGACATGATGTCCAGCCATGAGCGCGAGATCATCACACGTGAACTTGCCCGCCATGACGGCAAGATCAGGCCGGTCTATGAGGCGCTGGGCCTGTCCCGCAAGGCGCTCTACGAAAAGATGCGCAAACACGCCATTCAGGCAAAGGGCGGTGAAGCTTAAAGCTGAGCGGCGTGTGTTGTCCCTGACCCATTCACCATGGGCAATGTACCCTTTTCGACCCATCAGGCTGAGACCTGTGGCTGTTTTCTCTGTCCTTTCCAGTTGGCATGATGCTTGCTAAAACAACACCAAGCCGGCAGGTGCCGGTGGTTCAATGAAATCGAATTGAATACCCAGGGAGGAATTCATGAAGCGCATTCTCGCCGCAGCCGTTACCGCTGCCCTTACCCTTTCCGCCGGCAACGCCCTTGCCAATTGCGATGATGGCGAAATCGTCATCAAGTTCAGCCATGTCGTGGCCGCTACAGGCCATCCGAAGGGTGACGCCGCCACCATGCTTGCCGACCGCGTCAACAAGGAAATGAACGGCAAGGCCTGCATGGAAGTTTTCCCGAACTCCACGCTCTATGATGACGACAAGGTTCTGGAAGCCCTGCTGCTGGGCGATGTTCAGCTTGCCGCACCTTCGCTGTCGAAATTCGAGGCATATACGCTGAAATATCGCCTGTTCGACCTGCCCTTCCTGTTTTCCAGCCTCAAGGCGGTCGACACCTTCATCCAGTCCGATTCAGGCAAGGGCCTGCTCAAGGTCATGGAACCACAGGGCTATACCGGTCTTGGCTACTGGTCTTCAGGCCTCAAGCAGTTTTCCGCGAACAAGCCACTGCTGGTTCCCTCAGACGCCAATGGCCTGAAATTCCGCGTTCAGACCTCTGACGTTGCGGTTGCCATGATCGAAGCCATGGGCGCATCAGCCCAGAAGCTCGCCTTCAAGGAAGTCTATGGTGCGCTGCAGACCGGCGTTGTCGACGGTCAGGAAAATTCCTGGTCCAACATCTACACCCAGAAGTTCTTCGAAGTTCAGGACGGTGTGACCGAGACCAACCATCAGCTTCTCGCCTATCTTCTCGTGACCTCGACCGAATGGCTCAATGGCCTTGATCCGGAAATCCGTGACCAGTTCACCAAGATTGTCGACGAAGTTACCATCGCGGCGAACGGTGCAGTAGCGGACACCGAAGCCAAGAACCGCCAGAACATCGTTGATGCAGGCGGTACAATTCGCGAGCTCAATGCCGAGCAGCGCAAGGCATGGGTTGATGCCATGGCACCGGTCTGGACCAAGTTCGAAGGCGATATCGGCAAGGACCTGATCGACGCAGCAGTTGCGGCCAACGGCACCAACTGATTGGACTACTGATGAGAGGCAGGGCCAACAACGGCCCTGCCTTGCCAGACCGGGAGAACTGGCAGGATACTTGAAAAGGGGAGGAAATCATGTCGGTCTACTGGCCATATCTGGCGCTTGCTGTTTTCATTTTGCTGTTCTGGCTGGCAGAACGCCGCTGGCCGCAGGCAATTGCGCATTTCGAGGAAAACTTCATTGCATCCCTTCTGGCCATCATCACCGGGGTCGCATTTGTTCAGGTGATCGCCCGTTACGGCTTCAATACTGGTTGGGGCGGCGCACTCGAATTGCAGCGCGTCCTTTTCGCCTGGCTTATCCTGTTCGGGATGAGTTACGGCATTCGAACCTCCTCGCATCTGGGCGTTGATGCCTTCATCCGCCTGTTGCCGCACAAGGCATTCCGTGCAGTCGCGGTTTTCGGTGCACTCGCCGTGCTTCTTTATGCAATCCTGCTGATCAATGCAGGATGGCTGTCTCTGCTGGGTGTCGACGTCAACACCAACTGGCGCCAGACCGGAGCAGTGGGATATTGGACATTCATGTTCCAGCGCGGCACCGGCCTCGATGACCTTCGCTGGCCGGAATTGATCCAGCAAACCTTCGGCGTGCAGGACCGCGTCCAGCGCTGGATAGCCTATATCATGCTGCCAATAGGGCTTTCACTGCTGGCGTTTCGCGCCCTTCAGGCAGTCGCCGACATCTGGAGCGGAAAGCGCGAACTCATCATTGCCGGACACGAAGCCGAAGACCTCGTTGCCGAAAACCGCAACGTGCTGAAGGATTGACCCTATGGAAACCGCAATCCTTTTTACCCTGGTTATCGGGCTTCTGTTTCTTGGCGTTCCCGTTGCAGTGTCGCTCGGGCTTTCATCAATCCTTGTGATTGCACTGTTCTCCAACGACTCCATGTCGTCTGTTGCCTTGCAACTTTTCACTGCGGCACAAAACTACACGCTGCTCGCCATCCCATTCTTCATCCTTGCATCAGCCTTCATGTCGACCGGCGGTGTTGCCAAGCGCATCATCCGCTTTGCAATCGCAACTGTCGGCCATTTCCGTGGTGGCCTTGCCATGGCCAGCGTCCTTGCCTGCATGTTGTTTGCTGCCCTTTCCGGCTCCTCGCCCGCAACCGTGGTTGCAATCGGCACCATCGCCATCGCGGGCATGCGCCAGGTCGGTTATTCAAAGGAATTTGCCGCCGGGATCATCGCCAATGCCGGAACGCTCGGCATTCTCATCCCGCCGTCGATCGTCATGGTCGTCTATTCTGCGGCCACCAATGTCTCGGTTGGCCGGATGTTCCTCGCGGGCGTCATCCCCGGCATTGTGGCAGGCCTCATGCTGATGGCAGCCATTTACATCATAGCCCGCCGCCGCAACCTGCCGGCTGAACCCTGGAAAGGCTTTTCCGAGGTGATAGCGGGCGGCAAGGAGGCCGGCCTTGGTCTCTTCCTCATCATCATCATTCTTGGCGGCATTTATGGCGGCGTCTTCACGCCGACTGAAGCCGCTGCTGTTGCTGCGGTCTATTCCTTCTTTGTTGCCCTGTTCATCTATCGCGACATGGGACCGATGAAGGGCATTGCCTGGATTCAGGATCACGACGGCAGCCGCGCTGGTACCGGCTTCAAGGCCACTGTCTATGGCATCTCGTTCTTCTTCGTCTTCATGGTGCTTTCCTTTTTCGCAACCGCGAATTCGGAAACCGTGACTGGCGGGCAGCGCGCCATCTTCGGCCTTGTCCTGTCGCTGGTGCTGATGATCGTCTACACGATCTGGCGTGGCAAGAGCACGAGCCCGGGAGCCATTCTGGGCAGCCTTCTGGCAAGCTGGCCGATCTGGTGGCGCAACCTGGCGATGATGGGACGCAATTTCGGATCAGCATTCTTCAATACCGAGACCCGCAAGGTGATGATTGATGCAGCCCGCACGACGCTGATGCTGATGTTCATCATCGTCAATGCGCTGTTGTTTGCCCATGTCCTGACCTCGGAACGCATTCCAGACGCGATCACCTCGCTGATGCTGGATTACGGCTTCAACTGGTTCACTTTCCTGATAGCCGTAAACCTGCTGCTTCTGCTTGGCGGCCAGTTCATGGAACCGTCGGGACTGTTGCTGATTGTTGCGCCGGTTGTGTTTCCCATTGCCATGGAATTGGGTGTTGACCCGGTGCATCTCGGCATCATCATGGTCGTCAACATGGAGATCGGCATGATCACNNNATCGGTCTCAACCTGTTTGTCACATCAGGCATTACGGGAATGAGCCTGGTACAGGTCGTACGAGCGGCGGCACCCTTTGTGGCTGTGCTCTTCCTGTTCCTGATATTGGTAACTTATGTCCCGATCCTGTCGACCTGGTTGCCCTATACGCTGATGGGACCGGAAATCGTTACCCGATAGCGTTGTCTCCGCTTTGTCAGCGGATAAGGATTGCGCGGAAATCATTGACATTCGTGCCCGTTGGACCGGGCACGAACAAGTCGCCGGTCAGGTTGAATGCCGACCAGGCATCATTGTTGGCCAGCAAAGCCAGGGGATCGCCGCCGCGCGCCCGCATCGCGATGGCGCTTGAACCATCACAAAAAGCACCGGCATTGTCTTCCGATCCGTCAATTCCGTCGGTATCAGCCGCCAGCGCATGAATTCCTGACATTCCCTCGATGGCAAGCGCAAGGGAAAGCAGGAATTCGCTGTTCCGCCCGCCCTTGCCACTGCCTTTCAAGGTCACTGTCGTTTCCCCGCCCGACAGGATTACAGCCGGCTTGGAGAAGGGACGATTGCGGATTGCGATTTCCCTCGCCAGCGCGGCATGTACCTTGGCAACCTCGCGCGCCTCTCCCTCGACCGCATCGGAAAGAATATGCGCCTCGATGCCGGCTTTCATCGCACAAGCTGCCGCCGCTTCCAGCGACACAGCCGCCGAGGCAATGACCCTTGTCACATTGTTTGTGAAAATCCTGTCGTCCGGCTTCGGCGGATTGGCCTTGCTGCTGGCAATGAAATCGAGCACCGAACCGGGCAGATCAATGCCGTAATGGGCAATGGAATCCAGCACTGCCTTGGCGTCGGTCTGATCTGCAACGCTGGGGCCGGATGCAACCTGGGCCGGGTCATCGCCCGGTATGTCCGACACGATGAGCGTGTGAACCCGCGCAGGCGCGGCAGCTGCAGCCAATCGACCACCCTTGATCCGCGAAAAGCGTTTCCTGATCGCATTCATTACCGTGATTGGCGCGCCGCTTTCGAGCAAGGCCTGGTTCAACCCGATCTCGCTGTCGAGCCCGAAACCGTCGGGCGGCGCAGGCAACAATGCCGATCCGCCACCGCAGACAAGCACCACCACCAGGTCATCAGGACCAAGGCCCGCGACTTCAGCGAGGATTCGTTCCGCTGCTTTCAGTCCGGCCACGTCCGGTACCGGATGGCTGGCTTCCAGCACCTCGATTTGTTGACACGCGGCACCATAGGCATAACGGGTCACGACCACGCCTGACAAAGGCGCGTCCCAGGCGGCTTCAAATGCTGCAGCCAATTGCGCAACCCCCTTGCCGGCACCTACGACCACTGTTCGCCCACGGGGCCGCTCCGGCAGATTGCCCTTCAGCGCTTTGGCCGGGTCTGCCGCCTTGATGGCGGCATCAAACAACATCGTCAGAAAACTTCGCGGATCGTCGACCATTGCCACCAGAACCTCAATCAGGAATAAACTGCATACCAGATTCATCAAGGCATGCCACCTGGCACGGCGCCCCGGTCCCTGAAAGGACCGCTCACGATGTTCCAGCTACAGGGGGTCTCATGGCCATTCTCAATGTCGGTTCGATCAATGTTGACACTTTCTATCGCGTGCCCAGGATACCGCAGCCGGGGGAAACGCTCGCCGCCACCAGCCATGACAGCAGCCTTGGCGGCAAGGGCCTGAACCAGTCCTTCGCAATTGCCCGTGCTGGCGGAACGGTACTCCATGCAGGAGCAGTCAACGGGCAGGACGGTGACATTATTGCGACCATGACAAATGCCGGTATTGATTGCCGCCATGTTGCCAGGCTGGATGATTGTCCTACAGGCACCGCACTTGTTCTGGTGGCCTCCGATGGCGAGAACAGCATTGTCTTGAGCCATGGCGCGAACCACGCGCTCAAGGAAGCGGACATCGCCAGGGCAGTCAGTGAAATGCATGCAGGAGACTGGCTGCTGTTGCAAAATGAGACAAACGCGAACCAGAGCGCAGTCGCATTGGCAAAGGCTGCGGGGATGAAAATTGCCTTGGCTGCGGCCCCTTTTGTTGCAAGCGATATCCTGCCGCTGATTGGCGAGGTCGACCTGCTTTTGGTCAATGAGATCGAGTTCGAGCAACTGGTTTCCAGCGGTGCAGAAGCCAGTCTTTCAAAAGACGCAATGGCGCTGATTACCAGGGGCAGTGATGGTGCTGAAATGCGCAGAAGAAATGAAACCATTGCCATTCCGGCATTTCGCGTCGAACCGGTGGATACCACAGGTGCCGGAGACACCTTCACCGGCTTCTTCCTGGCAGGCATCGATCAGAAAATTGCCTTGCCTGAGGCGATGACACGAGCCTCTGCGGCTGCAGCACTGCAAGTGAGCAAGCACGGCGCGTCAGTCGCAATCCCGACAAGTGCAGAAGTCGACATTTTCCTGGCTGGGCATGGCTGATTGAATCATACCCCGGCATCGCTAGAGACCGTAACAGGGACGAGGGGCAGCAGCGTGCTTTGCTACTACTCGAAAATTGGCGGTCAGGACCGAGCAGCGGTACTTGTTTTTTCTCCCCATTTCCTGATTTGATGGGAACAGAAATATTGTTTGAACTAGTAATATGACATTCCCGCGCAGACAGCGGTCAACGGAGACGCGGATGATGAGCAATGCGCTGAAAAACGGGCTGGAACCCGTCCGGCGCGCATCAGTTACTGATAAGGATCTTGATGATATTCACCGGCAGTTCGTTGTAATGCCGTTTCTGCCAGGTACCACCCATGACGACCATCGGCGCAAGGTTGCCGCGATCGACATGAAACGGACTGGGCACGAACCTTGTTTCAAAGGCAATCCCTGCATTGACTAGCACCCTTGTCTCCATCGGAGAATGCATGGTTGAACTGGCACCCCATCCCGACGGTCGCTACTCCGTCGGCTTTGCGGGCGATACATTCAACACCGCCTATTACCTGCGAAAGTGCCTGCCCGAAAACTGGACCGTGGCCTATTTCACCGCTGTTGGCGATGATGACGTGTCCGACCAAATGCTGGCATTCATGAACGGTTCAGGAATTGACACCTCGCATATTGTGCGGGTTCCCGACCGCACGCCTGGCCTCTACATGATATCGTTGAAAGGGGCCGAGCGCAGCTTTTCCTATTGGCGCTCGCAATCGGCGGCAAAGTGCCTCGCAGATGATTTGGGCGCACTCGAGAAAACCTTGTCCTCTGCAAGGATCGTTTACTTTTCCGGCATCACATTGGCCATTCTGGATCGGTTTGCACGCTCGCGCCTCGTGTCAGCAATGCAGACGGCGCGCCGGCGCGGCGTGACGGTTGCATTCGACCCCAATCTGCGGCCCCGGCTCTGGGCTTCAACCGATGAAATGCGCGCTGCTGTCATGGAAGCAGCAGCGGCATCGGACATCGTGCTACCCTCGCATGACGATGAAGCCGCGCATTTCGACGACGCAGATCCCGCCGCTACGCTTGCGCGTTACCGGTCTGCTGGCGCTGGAACAGTTGTCGTCAAGGATGGGGCGGCAAGGATCATCGCTGTCCGCGACGCTGAGTTCCAGTATTGCGACCCACCACCGGTCAAAGCCATTGTCGATACAACTGCCGCCGGCGACAGCTTCAATGCGGGCTTTCTGGCAGCCCTGCTATCAGGTCAATCCTTGAGCACAGCACTTGCCGCAGGTTCGGCTGTTGCAGCCAAGGTGGTTGCCGCACGCGGAGCGTTGGTCGCAATCTGAAACCCGACGCGCCTGCAAGTCGACGGAGACGGTACTGAAACGAATTCGCTGCCATGGAACCTGTCCAGGTCACCCTCATCAAGCTTTACCTGATCGAAAGCACCTTCCCTTTCCGCCCGGTTTACGCCCGTTCCCGCCATTCATGGGAAGACCCGCCCATCCATGAGTTTTCGCGCCGTCCGCAAGGTGCCCGCGCCCTTGATGCCGCCATCTTCGTCCTGCTCGATCAGCACTTCGGAGGCTCCACCGGGATGCTCGATGCTGAAACGGCAATCCCCTGGGACAACAGCCAATGCATGGGCAGGTGATCCGTCGGGCAGGCACGCTGTAGCAACGCTGACGGCTGCGAAGACTCCAATCGTGGCATGGCATCGGTGGGGAATGAAGCTGCGCGTGTTGATCGCGCCGCCGCAAAGCGCATTGGAGATCAGCGTCATCTTTGGCACCGATCTTTCCCTGACGTCGTCGAGCCTCATCATCGGACCAGCCTTGAGACGAATGGATTCAAGCCGTGCCTTGAGATCGGTGTCTGCTTCCAGCTCGTCGCGGCTTTCATGCCCGGACATGCCGAAATCGGAAGCCCGCATGATCACCGGCCTCAGCTTCGATCCCATCTGGTTCGGCGTGGTCGCCGTCATCGTCATCGAGATGGGGATGATCACGCCCCCGGTCTGATTGAATGTCTTCGTGGTCAAGAGCGTTGCCCAGGACGTGCCAATGGCCACGATCTTCCGCGGCGTGATACCGTTCTGGATTGCAATTGCAGTCTGCCTGCTGGCGGTTGTCGTCGTCCCGCAGATCGCACTGATGCTCCCATCGGCGATGTTCCGGTAGGCCCGGCGAAGGGCCTACCCTACACTGCCTGCGGCCTTGGCTGCCTTGGCCGCCAGTTCGACAAAGAGCTTGTATTCCGTATCGTCGAGGCCGGGGAGAATATCGGCCTGGAGCTGCACGACGAGCGGCTTGAGCGCCAGGACAAGAGCTTCTCCCTCGTCCGTCAGCGACAGGATGCGCGCGCGCTTGTCCTTCGCGTTCACCTTCCGGCTGACCAGTCCCTTCTGCTCCAGCCGGTCGGCCACGGCCCCGATGGTTGCCCGGTCCTTGGCCACCGCATCGGCCAGCCCGGCCTGGTCGATCCCGGGGCTCTCGCGTATCGCATCAAGGGC
>JAGRLM010000160.1:5804-10646 GCA_020441795.1 Nitratireductor sp. | reverse complement strand
CATCCTCGACACGCCGGGCAAACCGAAGGAGCACTTCGGCAGGTGATGCCTTGTGCAGCCTTGCCGTACCGGAAAGGTCTAGAAACGCTTCATCAATCGAAACCGGTTCAACCAGCGGCGTCAATTCGCGCATCATCTCGCGTATCTGCCGGCCAACCCGCGAGTATTTTTCCATGTCCGGCCGCACCACCACAGCATCCGGACAGGCCTCCAGTGCCTTGAACATCGGCATTGCCGAGCGCACCCCGCGAATTCGTGCAATGTAGCAGGCGGTTGATACAACGCCGCGCCTGCCGCCGCCAATGATCACCGGCTTGTCCATCAGCTCCGGATTGTCGCGCTTCTCGACCGAGGCATAGAAGGCATCGCAATCGATATGGGCGATTTCCAGCGATTTCAGCTCGCGATGGCGGACAAGACGCGGACTTCCGCATTTCGGACAGCGGCGGCGATCATCACCGATTGGCGTGATGCAGTCCCGGCAAATGGCAGGAGAGGGCGGTTCATGCCCGGGCCCGGTTTCACTCATGCTGGCTTCGCGATAGCAGGTTGCGCGCCGTCATGATCTCACTTGGATCACATCCTGCGGAAGCGGTGAATGCCAGAAGGGTCGCCTCATTGCCCAGGAAGAAGTCGAGCACGCCAGACAGGAAGTCGGCTGATCCGGCAGAGTCGCGCAAATCCGCTGGTGCGACCCCTGAAAGCGCCAGGAATCGTGCCAATTGTTCCGGGTCGCCCGCAATGAATTGCAGTCCGGAAATTGCCAGAAGTTCCGCCTGGTCGCGGTCCATTTGCTTTTTCATGTTCGTGAGCCGCAGATTTCCTGATGGGGTTGAGGTGTGATTGTGCGCCACGTTTGCTTTTCGTCAACACTATTTGCCTAGAAAGAATTCCGGGACAACTGGAATTCAAATTGGCATCGAGCCTGTTCTGGCCGGGTCAACGGGGTAAACAATGGCAAAAAGCGTCATGATTGTTGAGGACAATGAACTCAACATGAAGCTTTTCAATGATCTGCTGGAAGCCAATGGCTATCGCACGATTAAGACCCGCAATGGTCTTGAGGCGCTGGATCTGGCGCGCGAGCACAGGCCGAACCTGATCCTGATGGACATCCAGTTGCCGGAGGTGTCCGGTCTCGAAGTCACCAAATGGATCAAGGAAGACGATCGTTTGCACTCGATACCGATAATCGCGGTAACGGCATTTGCCATGAAGGGTGACGAGGAACGCATCAGGCAAGGGGGATGCGAAGCCTATATCTCGAAACCGATTTCGGTTGCGAAGTTCATAGAAACCATCCGCTCTTTCATTGGCGACGCGTAAGCGAAGGATTGTTGAATGACTGCCCGCATCCTTGTTGTCGATGACATACACGCCAATGTGAAGCTGCTCGAAGCGCGGCTGATGGCGGAATATTTCGAGGTATTGACAGCATATAATGGTCGCGACGCATTGCAGATTTGCGAAAACGGCCAATGCGATCTCGTATTGCTGGATGTCATGATGCCGGAAATGGACGGCTTTGAAGTTTGCCGCCGCCTGAAGCAGAACCCTCGCACCACGCATTTGCCAATCGTCATGGTAACGGCACTCGATCAACCGGATGACCGCGTCAGGGGACTGGAATCGGGAGCCGACGATTTTCTCACGAAACCAGTCAACGATCTGGCGCTGATCACCCGCGTGAAAAGCCTCGTCCGGTTGAAAATGCTGACCGACGAATTGCGCCTGCGTGCAACCACCGGCCGCGACCTTGGCGTCGAACAGATGTTCAATCTCTCCGAGGTCACTGAGTTGTCACGGCGCGGCAAGGTTCTGGTCGTCGATGACCGCGCCTCTTCCTATGAGCGTATTGTCAAGTTCCTGGCGGTCGAGCATTCCGTCACCGTTGTGACCAACCCGCAGGAAGCCCTGTTTAGGGCGGCCGATGAAGAATTTGATGCCGCAGTCATCTCGATGTCGCTGACCGACTTCGACGCGCTGCGCCTCTGTTCACAATTGCGCTCTCTGGAGCGCACCCGCATGCTGCCAATTGTCGTGGTTTCCGACACGGAGCAGGAAAGCGGCGTCATTCGTGCGCTGGAATTGGGCGTCAACGACTATATTCGTCGTCCGATCGACCGCAACGAAATGTTGGCCCGCGTGCGCACCCAGGTAAAGCGCAAGCGGTACAACGAGAAACTTCGCGATTCGGTACAGGCGACCATTGAAATGGCCGTTACCGATGGCCTCACAGGCCTGCACAATCGCCGCTATCTCGACAGCCATTTGCCGGGCATGTTCGACAAGGCGACAAGTCGCGGCAAACCCATTTCGCTCATTATTTGCGATATCGACTTCTTCAAGAAGGTCAACGACAATTACGGCCACGATGTTGGTGACGAGGTAATCCGCGAATTCGCCAACCGAATTCGCAAGAATGTCAGGGGCATTGATCTGGCATGCCGTTTTGGCGGAGAAGAATTCGTGGTCGTCATGCCTGATACCGATCTCGCCCTGGCCAAGGTCGTTGCAGAGCGCATTCGCAGGGAAGTGTGCACCCATCCCTTCATCGTTCAGGAAGGCAAGGGACAATTGCCCATCACGGTCAGTATCGGCGTTTCGACCATCGAAGGGCAGGAGGATACGCCGGGTCATATGCTCAAACGCGCTGATGTGGCACTTTACAATGCCAAGCGCGGCGGCAGAAACCAGGTGTTTGTCGAGGCGGCCTGATCCGTAATCCGACCCCGAAATCCCGTTTCATCGGTTTGCAACATTCGTCCTGCAAGATGGGACGGTGTTGCAACATCAATTGGCATTAACTTCAACCAATAACCATGTGCGGAAGTCGATCCAGACATTGGTTACCAAATGGTTGATTTGCCATCAATTTTGGTACAGATTTATACCGTGCTTGCGTGAAGGAAGAATTTTTCTCCTCCTGGAGGCGAGACGCATTCATTCGGGATAGGCTCTGATCACATTTTTCCATGTGATTTGCGCATGGGGAAATCACGGGGTGTGGGCTTTGGCCTTCAATTCCGCATAGTAGAATATTTGCATACCCTACGGAGTGCTCAGGTCCGCCGCATCTCCTGGGTCCGTGGGGTGCGTCGGTCGGTTGTTGGCATTCTTGGCCTCCTCGTACCATGGCCCGCAACCGGCCGACCCCTTGTCTGCGCAATTCGGTTTGCGCGTGAAACAGAACCGAATTCCCAACTATGGCCAACAAAAAAACCGCCCTTGCGGGGCGGCTTTTCGTTTCAGCATTCGCGTAACTGCGATTACTTGATCTTGGTTTCCTTGAAGTCGACATGCTTCTTGGCAACCGGATCGTATTTGCGCTTGACCATCTTGTCGGTCATGGTGCGGCTGTTCTTCTTGGCTACATAAAAGAAGCCGGTATCTGCGGTGCTTTCAAGCTTGATCTTGATTGTCGTGGCCTTGGCCATGGCGTCCATCCTGGTCTGGAGGGTCCGGATCGTCACAACTGACTGGCCCGGAGCGGATTGCTGGAATTGACTGCTGGCCTCGGCTTGCTTCACTCGAAGCTTTGCCCGCCAAACAAAGCGGGCCGCATTCCTGCGACCCGAACTTGCCGCGGAAACTACTCATGGCAGCGCAAAAGTCAAGTGCGCTCAGGCAATATCAGCGTTTGGGTCCTGTTATTGAACGGACAATAACCACTACCATGAAGAAAACGAACATCGCGCAAAGCGACCATGCAAAGCCATGCGGATCATAGATGTCCATCACCTGGCCCGCAGCATATGGCCCGACGACCATTCCAATGGCATAGCACAGGATGAAGGCGGCATTGGCCTGGGCAAGATCCTGACCCGAAAGCCTGCCTCCCAGATGCGCAAGGCCAACCGTGTACATGCCTGCGGTAACACCACCCCACACGAAGATACCAGCAGTGAGCAGGGCGGGAAACTGTATGACCCAGGGCAGGGCACCCACTCCTGCAGCACCAACCGCTGCACAGCCGAACAACAGCCAGCGCTTGTCGCCGATTCGGTCCGACCAGAGGCCGAGCGGTATCTGCAGGGCAACATTGCCGAAAGCGAGCACCATCAGCAGCAGCGAAATCTGCTGCTCGCCATAGCCCGTGCGCGAACCATAGACCGGAAACAGTGCCAGGCCTGCCTGCTCGACCGCACCGAAGACAAAGGCAGCAGCGGTCGCAAGCGGTACCAGCAACACATAGCGCAACACGGAGCGCGATTGCGGGTGACCTTGCGCCTGCGGCTCACGCCCTCGCGCCATCAAGGCTGGCAGGACTGAGATGAGTATGATCACAATGCCGGTGGCAAACGGGGTTACCCCCTTGCTGCCGAGCAAGGCAAGCAGGGCCGGGCCGGTTGCAAAGCCGAGGCTGAGAACCGTCGCATATATTCCCAGAATGAAGCCGCGCCTCTTTGATGGCACGCTGGAATTGATCCAGTATTCACTCAGCACGAAAGATGCGGTGATCGCTCCATGAAAGCTGATGCGAAGCAGGAACCATGCGCGGATATCAGAAAAGACGTAGAAACCCGCCAGGCTGAGAGCGGCGATGATGGCCGACAATACCAGCGTGTTGACGAGGCCGATCCTGCGCGCAATTGGATTGACGAAAGGCACAGCCGCCATGGCTGCAAGGCCCGCCATTGCCGTATTGGTGCCAATCAGGGTCGAGGAAAATCCGCGCTGCTCAAGCAGGATCGACAACAGCGGAAACGAAAGGCCAATGGCAACGCCAACTGCCGAGATGGTCGCAATCGCTGCCACCACGGCGCGAATGTCGATCTTCTCCGGCCCTTCGACCGGTCCGGTAACCGGCGTTCCAAATGCGTTTTCAGCGGTATTCATCAA
>JAGRLM010000160.1:0-5734 GCA_020441795.1 Nitratireductor sp. | reverse complement strand
GTTTTTTGAAAGCGTTTTTGCCGGGCAAAATAAAATGGCGCGGGGAAGGCCGGATCCAGGCCAGGATCTTTCTTCAGGCGGTTCATCAATTCAACCAGCATCACACGGGTAATTTCCCTTGTGTCGCCATTGATTGCATCCTCAGGCCTGATCCATTGCAGGTTTTCCAACTCGCCACTGGGGTCAAAACCGCTTGCCGGCTGATGTCTAATCGAGCTTGAATGGGTAACAAAGAACCATGTATCGAAGCGCCGTGGCGGTCCTGGCGGGGTGATGGCACGCGCAAGCAGGGACAGACCGGCAAGGGACGGCACAAGCCCGGCTCTGGCAAAGTCCTCCCACCCCGGATGATCCATGGTCACAGGGGCCTCCTTACCGATGATAAGGCCGGATTCCTCTGCCAGTTCACGAACAGCCGCCATGCCCAATGCCCTTGCTGCGCGCCTTGTCGGCTTGCCGCGCAATCCGGCAACAATCCTGTCCTCGGTGACAGGGTTCATGTCGTCCGCTGCAGGCACACTGCCATCGCTGCGATCTACCGAGCCACCGGGAAAAACCAGCGCGCCCGGCATGAATTTGAGGTTCTGGTTCCGCTTGCCCATCAGGATGCGATAATTGCCAGCATTGCCGTCAACAATGACCAGCGTCGCGGCATTGCGCGGACGCATGGGGCCATGTTTGGGACCATGGCGGCGCATGTCGCGCATTTGCGGTGAATTGATCAGTGTCTCTATGCGGGCAACTTCAGGCTCAACCAGACCTGCATTTTCGCTCCCGGTATCATTCTCAATCGTCATGCCCGCCAAATCCGTGCATTGCGAGCGCCCATTGCGCACCTATGGTGGCTCCCTTGAGCGGGCGCATCACCAGACCGGCAAATGCAAGTGCAACAAAGGCGGTGGCAAAAGTCATCGGCCACATTGGCAGATCGCCCATGGTCATGATCATCAGCATCAGGCCGACAACAACATGACCGGTGATGAAGATATTGAGATAGGCTGGCAGGTCATCTGCACGATGGTGATACAGTTCCTCACCGCATTCCTCGCAGGCAGGGCGGGTGCCCAGATACCCCTGGAAGATATGTCCCTTGCCGCAATGCGGGCATTTGCCCAAAGCACCGTTGAGCATTGCCGGCAACACTGCGCGCTTGGGTGTTTCCGCTTCGCTGCCCCATTGCCTGACTTTGGTCAATTCGCTCATTTTCGTTTTCCTTTTCCAGTGCCGCGCCCTGTCGGGCCGTAGCGCTTTGCTGGTCCGCCGCGCATTCCGCGCCTTCCGGCGGGCTTGTTTGTCCTTGCCGAGCGCTGCAGCCCCTTGGAGGGTGTGCCCGGTGAGATCATCTCGAATCGCAACGCACCAGCAATGGGTGCCGCTTCCACCAGCCTGACTTCAACCGTCTGCCCCATCTGGTAAGTAAGGCCGGTTTCGTCGCCAACAAGTGCATAATTGGCTTCATCGAATATCTGATATTCGTCCGATACCATCGATATGGGAATAAAACCGTCGGCGCCAGTGCCTGCCAGCGTGACAAAGAGACCCGCCCGCGAGACCCCGTTTATCCTGCCGGTAAAGCGCTCGCCGATCTTTTCCGACAAATGCATCGCAATCAGCCGGTCAATGGTTTCGCGTTCAGCCTGCATGGCGCGGCGTTCGGTCATGGAAATGTCAGCGGCAATCTCTTCGAGCATGCCTTCCTGCTCACTGGTCAGGCCGCCCGCTCCAAGGCCAAGGGCCGCAACCAGTGCACGATGCACGATGAGGTCCGCATAACGCCTGATCGGCGATGTGAAATGCGCATAGCGCATCAGGTTCAAACCGAAATGACCCAGATTGTCGGGCGAATAGACCGCCTGCGACTGCGAGCGCAATACAACCTGGTTGACGAGTTCCTCCTTGTCACTGCCAGAAACACTGGCGAGGATGCCATTGAACATCGAGGGCCGCAGATTGCCGCCGCGCGACAGCGACAGGTTCAGTGACTTGAGGAATTCCTGAAGCGATTCGAGCTTGTCGAGCGATGGCTGGTCATGCACCCGGTAAATCAGCTTCTGGTGCTTTTGTTCCAGCGTTTCAGCCGCCGCGACATTGGCCTGGATCATGAATTCCTCGACCAGTTTGTGCGCGTCCAGCCTTTCGGGCACAATCACCCGGTCGACCGCGCCATCCGGTTTCAGGATGATCTTGCGCTCCGGCAAGTCAAGTTCCAGCGGCTCGCGCGCATCCCTTCCGCGCTTGAGGCAATCATAGGCCTCCCAGAGTGGCTTCAGAACCGTGTCGACCAGGGGCAGGGCCTTCTCGTCAGCGCTGCCGTCAATGGCCGCCTGGGCCTGCACATATGCAAGCTTGGCATGGCTGCGCATGATGACGCGGTGAAATGTGTGACGGCTCTTTCTGCCATCGCTGTTGAACCACATTTTCACCGCAAGGGCGGGACGATCCTCATTCTCGCGGAGCGAACACAGATCATTGGAGATCCGTTCAGGCAGCATCGGCACCACCCGGTCGGGAAAATAGACCGAGTTTCCCCGGATCAGCGCTTCGCGATCCATCGCCGAACCCGGCCGGACATACCAACTCACATCGGCAATGGCGACAATCGCAACAAATCCACCCGGATTGTCTGGATCACGATAGGCATGAACCGCATCATCATGGTCCTTCGCATCTGCCGGATCGATGGTGATCAGCGGAAGGTTACGCCAGTCTTCATGTTTCACACCCTTGGCGCCGGGGCGGATGGGTTCTACCCCTGCAGCCTCATTCAGCACAGCGTCCGGAAAGACATGCGGAATGCCATTGGCGTGAATGGCAATCATCGAGGCGGCTTTTTCGGAAGCCAGCGAGCCGATCACGCGGATCACCTTGCCGCGTTTCAGGCCATATCGCCCGATCTTCGAAACCTGAACCTCGACAAGGTCCTCGTTCTTTGCCCCGCCCAGCATGTCGAGGTCGATTTCAATCTCTTCCTGGCGCTTTTGTACCGGCAGCATTCTGACAGTCTGGCCATCAATGCGGATCACGCCAAGCACCGCATCCTTGCGCTTGTCGATGACCTTGATGACCCTGCCGGAATATCGGCCATCTGCCCCGTCACGCTCCACCCGCGCCAATACGCGGTCGCTAAGACCCGCCACTACAACGGTTTTGCCCTTTGGCGCACGAATGGAAATGACCGGCGGCTTGCCGCCAGTTTCCTCGTCCCAGGCTGAGGGCCGGGCCAATAATCCGCCACCTGAATCGCGCGTCACGATGTCGAGGACGCTAACTCGCGGCAGTTCGCCATGGCGCAACAGTTTCTTGCCGCTCTTTTCGATCATGCCTTCTTCGGCAAGTTCCCTCAGCATTGCCTTGAGTTCAATCTTGGCAGCACCCTTGATGTTGAAAGCGCGGGCAATCTCGCGTTTTCCAGTCTCCCCCGGATTGTCTGAAATGAAGGCCAGCACCTGTTCGCGTGTGGGAAAATGTCCCTCGCCACCCGCAGGCCGACCACTGTCCCCTGATCGGTGCCTGCGACTGCCCGGTGGTTTGCGGCTCTTGACCATTCAGCGCTTTTTCTTCCCGCCGGTTGCTGCCTTCGCATCGATCAGGGCGATCGCCTGTTCCAGTGTCACACTTTGCGGGTCGGTTCCCTTAGGCAATGTCGCGTTGATCTTGCCATTGTTGACATAAGGGCCGTAGCGCCCATCGCGCACTGTGATGGCACCACCGAGTTGCGGATGGTCTCCCAGTGTCTTGAGTGCCGCTGGCGTTCCGCCCCTGCGCCCGCCACCCTTGCTGGCTTTTTCCGCCAGTGCCGATACCGCGCGGTTGATACCGACAGTGAACACTTCGTCAGCGCTTTCCAGATTGGCATAGGACCCATCATGCAGCACAAAGGGGCCATACCGGCCAAGTCCGGCAGTGATCATCTTGCCGGTCTCGGGATGCAGGCCAACATCGCGTGGCAGCGACAAAAGTCGCAGCGCGGCTTCAAGGTCAATTTCTGCTGCATTCCAGCCCTTGGGGATCGACGAGCGCCGCGCTTCCTTGCCATCGCCTGCCTGCACATAGGGGCCGAAACGACCGGAACGGGCGGTAATTTCGTCGCCGCTGGCCGGGTCATTGCCGAGTATCCGCGGACCATCGCTGGCCGCTTCACCCTCGCCATTGTCGCTTGCGCCCAATTGCCGGGTGAAATTGCAATCGGGATAATTCGAACAGCCCACAAACGCGCCGAATTTTCCGACCTTCAGGCTCAGTGTTCCGTTTTCACAACTCGGGCAGGAGCGCGGGCTTGAGCCATCCTCGCGATCCGGGAAGGCGACATGCGCCAGATCCTCGTTGAGGATGTCGAGAACCTGACTGACCCGCAAATCCTTGATTTCCTCGACGCTTGCCGAAAACTGTTTCCAGAAATCGCGCAACACGTCCTTCCAGTCCATTTCGCCGGCCGAGATCCGGTCGAGCTTTTCTTCGAGATCCGCTGTGAAATCGTATTCGACATAGCGGTTGAAGAAGCCCTCGAGGAAGCTGGTGACCAGTCGCCCCTTGGATTCGGGGACAAGTCGCCGTTTTTCAAGCCGCACATAATCACGGTCCTGCAGGGTGCCGAGCGTCGAGGCATAAGTTGATGGTCTGCCAATGCCGAGCTCTTCCATCTTGCGGATCAGCGAGGCTTCACTGTAGCGCGGCGGTGGCTCGGTGAAATGTTGCTTGGCCTCGATCTTCTCGCGCTTCAGCGCCTCGTCTTTCGACAATGGCGGCAGGCGCTTTTCGTCTTCCTCGTCGTCTTCGCCGGTCTTGACGATTTCATAGGCGGCCAGGAAACCCTCGAAACGGATCACCGAGCCATTGGCCCGCAGCCTTGCTGTCTCGCTGCCATGGGTCGCGATGATATCAACCGTCGTGCGTTCGATCTCTGCCGATTCCATCTGGCTCGCCAGAGTACGCTTCCAGATCAGTTCATAAAGCTTGCGCTGATCCTCATCGAGGAATTTGGCGATATCCTTCGGGCCGCGCGAAATCTCTGTTGGACGTATGGCCTCATGCGCTTCCTGGGCGTTCTTTGCCTTGGTCGAATAGATGCGTGGCTTTTCCGGCACGAAGTTCGCGCCATGGCGTTTGGCAATCTCCGCCCGGATGGGCTCTATGGCCTCGGGCGCGATCTGCACCCCATCGGTACGCATATAGGTGATGAGGCCAACCGTTTCGCCGCCAAGGTCAATACCTTCATACAGTCGCTGTGCTACCTGCATGGTGCGGCTTGCCGAAAATCCGAGCCTTCTGCTGGCATCCTGCTGAAGGGTGGATGTGGTGAAAGGTGCCCAGGGATTGCGCTTGGTCGGCTTTGATTCAACGCTTTCGACACTGAAACTGGCCACCTCCAGCATGTCGCGAATGCGAAATGCCTGGGTCTCGTTGCCGATATCAAGGCGCTGTAACTTCTCTCCGGCAAATTCCGACACCCGCGCTTCGAAGGTCTGGGCAGTGGAATTGGCGAGTGTCGCGGTGATCGACCAGTATTCCTGCGTCTTGAAGGCCTCGATCTCCGCCTCGCGGTCGCAGACCAGCCGCAATGCCACCGACTGGACCCGCCCGGCAGAACGCGCACCCGGCAACTTGCGCCACAAGACAGGCGACAGGGTGAAGCCTACCAGATAGTCGAGTGCGCGGCGCGCCAGATAGGCGTCGACCAATGGCGCATCAATCTGGCGCGGATTGGCCATTGCATCAAGGACCGCCTTCTTGGTGA
>JAGRLM010000159.1:3603-7873 GCA_020441795.1 Nitratireductor sp. | reverse complement strand
CTGAAAATCGGCGTCCAGATGGACCATATCTCCACCGTCGGCATTCGCGGTGATTCCACCTTTGCCATGTGCCTGGAAGCGCAGGCCCGCGGGCACACGCTCTTCCATTACACGCCGAACCGGCTGCAGCTGAACGGCAATACGGTGTCTGCCCGCATCGAGGCCATGCAGGTACGCGACGTCGAAGGCGATCACTACACCTTGGGCGAGGCTGTACTCACAGATCTGTCGAGCCTTGACGTGATCCTGCTGCGCCAGGACCCCCCCTTCGACATGTCCTATATCACCACCACACACATGCTGGAGCGCATCCATCCGGGCACCTTGGTGGTCAATGACCCTGCTTCGGTGCGCAACTCCCCGGAAAAGATCCTTGTGACCGAATTTCCCGAACTGATGCCTGAAACACTTATTACCCGGGATTTCGGTGCCATTCGTGATTTTCGCCGCAAGCATGGTGACATCATCGTCAAGCCGCTATTCGGCAATGGTGGTGCCGGCGTCTTCCGCATTGCCGAGGGAGACCAGAACCTTTCCTCGCTCCTTGAAATGTTCGAGGGCCTGTTCCGCGAGCCGCTGATTGCCCAGCGATATCTCGCCGATGTGCGCAAGGGTGACAAGCGCATCATCCTGATCGATGGTGAGCCCGTGGGAGCGATCAACCGCGTTCCCGCTGAAGGGGATGCGCGCTCCAACATGCATGCCGGCGGTCGCGCCGAACACAGCGAGTTGACAGCGCGCGAACGCGAAATCTGTGGCACAATCGGTCCCCGGATCAAGGAGCTCGGCTTCATTCTGGTCGGCATCGACGTGATCGGAGACTTCATTACCGAGATCAATGTGACGTCACCAACCGGCATTCGCGAGGTCAAACGCTTCTCCGGAACCGATATCGCGGCCCTGTTCTGGGATGCTGTCGAAAAGCGCCGCTGAATTTTGTTCCACCTTTGTTCTTGACAGATGTGTCAATCCGTATAAGTTGCATTGAATTGCAGGCAATCCATGGGTTGCCGATCGTTGCAAACGCGGAGATGGTTCATGGTGTCGCGGATCAAGACGGTGGCGTTTCAGGGCATCGAGGCCGTACCTGTCGATGTGCAGGTGATGATCCAGCCCGGCAAGCCGGTCATCAATGTCGTTGGCCTCCCCGACAAGGCTGTTGCTGAAAGCCGCGAAAGGGTGCGCGCAGCACTTCATGCTTCCGGACTGGCGCTTCCCGCCAAGCGCATCACCGTCAACCTTGCGCCTGCGGACCTGCCCAAGGAGGGAAGCCATTATGATCTTCCCATAGCGCTCGGCATGATGGCGGCACTTGGAGCAGTTCCGTCCGATGCGTTGGAGGATTTTGTCGTCATCGGCGAATTGTCGCTCGACGGAACCCTGACACCGATTGCCGGTGCCCTGCCTGCCGCCATGGGCGCAAACGCGCTGGGCAAGGGGCTGATCTGCCCGGCAGAATGCGGACCGGAAGCAGCCTGGGCCGGTAGCGACATGGACATACTGGCACCACGCAGCCTGGTATCTCTGGCCAACCATTTTCGTGGAACACAGGTTCTCTCACGCCCCCAGGCCACCATCCGTCAGGCGTCGGGATCACTGCCAGATCTTTCCGACATTCGCGGGCAGGAAACCGCACGCCGCGCGCTGGAAATTGCCGCCGCAGGCGGGCACAACATGCTGATGGCTGGTCCGCCGGGATCGGGAAAGTCCATGCTAGCCCAGCGATTGCCTGGCATCCTGCCGCCACTTTCGGCCCGCGAATTGCTGGAAGTCTCAATGATAGCCTCGATTGCGGGGGAATTGTCCGGCGGCAAATTGTCGGATCGCAGGCCGTTTCGAGCGCCCCACCATTCGGCCTCGATGGCAGCGATGGTGGGCGGTGGTTTGCGGGCACGCCCGGGTGAAGCGGCACTTGCCCATAATGGTGTGCTTTTTCTCGACGAATTGCCCGAATTCACGCCGCAAGTGCTGGATTCGCTGCGCCAGCCACTCGAAGCAGGCGAAACAGTGATTGCCCGCGCCAATCACCGTGTAACCTATCCATCCAGGTTCCAGCTGATTGCCGCGATGAATCCCTGCCGCTGCGGCATGGCGGGTGAACCCGGCCATGTCTGCAGGCGTGGTCCGCGCTGTGTTTCCGACTATCAGGCCCGTCTTTCGGGTCCGTTCCTTGACCGCATCGACATCCGCATTGATGTACCCGCGGTCTCTGCCGCCGACATGTTTGCCCGCGCACCTTCCGAGCCAAGCGAGACAGTGGCAAGGCGTGTTGCGCAAGCCCGTCTCCTCCAGTCCGAGCGCTATGCCGCAGCCGGTCTTTCGGTCGAAACCAATGCGGCTGTCACCAACAGCCAGATCGAGGCTGCAGCCAGAATTGACGCCAAGGCTGTTTCACTGCTGCGCGATGCGGCCGAAGCCATGCGTTTTTCCGCCAGGGCCTATCACCGGATCATCAAGGTCGCGCGCACGATTGCTGACCTGGAGGGTGCGGACGGCATTGCGCGTATTCACGTGGCAGAAGCAATCTCCTACCGCGTCGTCAGCGACCGGGTAGCTCAGGCGGCCTGAACGCCCCTTGTCGTACCTGTCCCGTTGTTGCCACTGCGACAATCGACTGTCCGCAATCGGCCAAACCCCTTGGCCGACAGGTCATAACGGTTTCTAAACGCCGGACTGCTATGCATTGCGCGATTTCGTTGCATCGCTGCAGCGGTGGTTGAGGATTGGCAATGGCGGCAGCAGGAGCAGCAGGCAGGACCGGAATTGGCGCAGTTGCTGCGAATACCGACCTGCGTCCAGTGCAGGCGGCTGACGACCTGACGGCTGGCGCGGCCAACAGGGCACAATTGCCGGTTCACATAGCGCCATCGCTGCAAACGCCCGAACCATCGCGGGCAGCGCCATTCGTGGCAGCCATTGCCGCCGGATCAGGCGCGGGCTTTGCACTGGCTTACCTCGTCTGGGCCGTACTGGCGCATGAATTGCCGTTTTCATCCGCCCTTGCGCTGGGTTGTGCCGTTTTGGCCATGGTTCTGGGTTTCTCCGTTCATGCCATCGTCAATCCGGCCCGCCGCGAAGTGCTAACCAGTGCAGCCAGCACCGTGTCCGGGCTGTTCAGCCGCGAAGCCGCATTGCTTGCCGAAAACCGGCAATTGCGCGAGCGCCTTGAAATGGCCGAGGACAAGGCCTGGGAATTGCGCGAAAGCGAGGAGCGCTACCGCGCTTTGGCTGAGGCATTCGGGGACATCGTGGTTCACCGCGATCAGGCTGGCAAAATCCTGTTTGCCAATGCCGCCTTTGACGACGCGTTTGGCGATGGCAGCCTGATCTGCCCCGGTTCCGAATTTGCCCCGCTGGTGGTCAGTGAGGACGGCGCGCAGCCCCATCACCAGCATTCCGTGCCCTACGAGATTTGCCTGAAGACCAATTCCGGCCCGCGCTGGTTCAAATGGATTGACCTGCCCATTCGCGATGAACGGACCGGCAAGAATGCCATCCGCTCCGTTGCCCGTGACATTACCGACCACAAGCATGCCGAGATTGCCCTAGAGCAGGCCCGGCAAAGGGCCGAATCGGCGAACCGCGCCAAGTCCCGCTTTCTGGCAACTGTAAGCCACGAAATGCGCACGCCCCTCAATGGCATTCTCGGCATGTCGGCATTGCTGCGTGATGGCCAATTGACGCCTGAGCAGGCCTCTTACAACGAGGCCATCCACACTTCCGGCGAGGCATTGTTTGCCCTCGTCGAGGACATGCTCGACATGACCCTCATCGAGGCGGGGCGGTTTGAGCCGAGGTCAGAGGAGTTCGACCCCGCCCGCATGGTCGAGGATGTGTGCGAATTGCTGTCGTCGCGCGCCCATTCCCGCGGTATCGAGATCGCTCCGCTGGTCATGCCCGCAATCCCGAAAATGATCCTGGCAGATGCCGGACGGATAAGACAGGTTCTGGTCAATCTGGCGGGAAATGCCGTCAAGTTCACGGAAAAGGGCGGCGTGACTGTCTGCCTTGAACCCGTTACCTCGCCCGATTCCACCACGCATGCAGAATTGCGGTTCTGCGTCACCGACACCGGCCCCGGCATGTCGGCGGCGGACGCGGCCCGTATCTTTGGTGAATTCGAACAGGCCGATTCCGCATCCACCCGCAAACACGGGGGTGCCGGCCTCGGACTGTCGATTTCCCAGGGCATTGTGCGCAGGATGGGCGGCGAGATAACGGTCGAAACTGCGCCCGGCAAGGGTTCGAGCTTTTCATTTACCTTGCGCGT
>JAGRLM010000159.1:0-3528 GCA_020441795.1 Nitratireductor sp. | reverse complement strand
GGTCCCGCCGAATTTCCGGCAATCGCCACAGTGCTCGAAAAATGCGATGGCATCTGCAGCCTCGCTTTGACGTTGAGAGAAGCCGCATCCCTCATTCAGGCGGCGCAAGAGCGGGGTCGGCCCTATAACGTGGTGATGATGGATCCGGCAATTTCACGCGACCCGGCGCGATCGCTCTCGCGATTGCTGGCGCGTTGCAACCGTGAGATTTTCCCGATCATCCTGGTCAAGCCTGCCGACAGGGCAAGACTGCCCGAATATCTGGCCAATGGCTTCGGGGCTTATCTGGTGAGCCCGGTTCGCCGGGCTTCGCTGATCAGGGTCATTTCCGAGCGCAAGACCGATCTCACCGACGGGCAGGAGCAAAAGCCGCCGCACAATGGCCTGCTGAAGCCCGGCGAAACCCTGCATCGGCGCAAGGTGTTGCTTGCCGAGGACAACGAGATCAACGCCATGCTGGTTCGCGCCGTGCTGGAGCGTGCCGGTCAGGATGTGACAATTGTCGGCGATGGCCGTGCGGCATTGCGCGCCTATCGCGCCGCGCATTCGGAAGGTCGTTCCTTTGAACTGGTGCTGATGGACCTGCACATGCCGGTAATGGATGGAACCGATGCAATCCGTGCCATTCGAAAATTCGAAAACCGCCATGCAGGCCCGCGATCAACAATATTGACGCTGACTGCCGACGAACAGGCATCAGCGCGCCGCGAAAGCGGGGAAGCCGGCGCCGATGGCTATCTGACCAAACCGCTGGAACCCTCGGCACTGGTCGAAATACTGCGTTCGAGCCAGACCATTCCCTCTGCCTCGTGACCCAACGCCTCGCGGTGAACCCGGAGCCATCGTGGCTCATGGGAGAGGTCGCGGTAAAGGTCATGCATTTGTCGTCTTTTTCTGGCATCCACAGTCGTCCATAATGGGACTGCCCGGCCATTGTGCCCGAGGCGTTGGAGCAGCACTGTTTCATGAGAATGGTTGATGACCGCTTTTGACCAATTGGATACCGCCAGTGCGAAAATCCGTTCTGGCAATTTCCTGTTTCCCTTGTCCGGGCGGAAGAAATGGACAGCACCGCTCGACCCGTCCGCTCCGGTCCTTGCCAGGATCGCAAGCATGGAAACCCGTCTGGCGCGCAAGAAATCCGAAATTCGCATCGCCCAGGAAATGCGCTACCAGGTCTTCTTCGAGGAAATGTCGGCAAGGGCCGATCCGCTTTCGCGTATTTTGCGCCGCGACAAGGATCGCTATGACCGCATCAGCGACCACCTCGTCGTTATTGATCACAACGAAGGTTCAAAGGGCACGATAGTCGGCACCTATCGGTTCCTGACCGCCGAAAATGCTACCGCCGCCCGCATGCCGTTCTATTCACAGGCCGAATTTGATGTCGAGCGTCTGGTGGCAAAACATGCAGGGCTCAATGTCATGGAACTCGGGCGCTCCTGCGTTCTGCCAAAGTGGCGAACCAAGCGCACCATCGAGCTGTTATGGGCAGGCACCTGGGCCCATGTGCTGAAGAACCGGGTCGATGTGATGATCGGTTGCGCATCCTTTGAAGGCACGGACCCTGCCGCATTGGCCGAGCCGCTTTCATTTCTCCACCATCATGCTGCTGCTTCATCGCAATGGCAGGTCGCTGCCTCGCCAGGGCGCGGCGTATCCACTGCCATGATACCGCCGTCACAGATCAACATGAAACGGGCAATGCAGGCACTGCCTTCGCTGATCAAGGGCTATTTGCGGCTGGGCGCAATGTTCAGCACCGAGGCAGTGGTCGACCATGCTTTCGGCACAACCGATGTCCTTGTCATCCTGCCGGTGGCCAATATTTCGCCGCGCTACATCTCCCATTACGGAGCGGACGCTTCCCGCCACGCCCCGCGACAGGTTTAAGCCCGAACGGCTCTATATGGCGTTATAGGCAGCGATGACTGCCATGTTGACGATGTCCGAATCGCGCGCGCCCAGTGGAACGATCTGAACCGGCTTCTCCAGCCCGACCAGTATTGGGCCGATGATTGTTGAACCGCCCAGTTCCTGCAGCATCTTGGTGGAAATCGATGCCGAATGAAATGCCGGCATGACCAGCACATTTGCAGGGCCGGTCAGGCGGCAGAATGGATATAGCGCCATCTTTTCCATGTTGAGCGCCACGTCAGCCGCCATTTCGCCGTCATATTCAAAATCAGCACCGCGCTGGTCCAGCAATTGCACTGCCTCGCGCACCTTCTGTGCCCGCTCGCCCGGCGGGTGGCCAAACGTCGAATAGGCCAGCAGTGCCACGCGCGGCTCATAGCCCATGGTACGGGCAAAACCGGCAGCCTCGAACGCGATATTCGCGAGTTCCTCCGCGCTCGGCATGTCGGTAATGGCCGTGTCGGCAACAATCACATTGCGCCCGCGGCTGATGGCAATCGTTGCAGCCATCACCTGGTGGTTCGCCATCGGGTCGATCACCTTGCGCACATCGTCGAGCACGGTCGAGTAGTTCCGCGTCACGCCGGAAACCATGCCGTCAGCATCGCCCAACGCCACCATGCAAGCCGAAAAGAAATTGCGGTCGGTGTTGACCAGCCGCTGGCAATCGCGCTGCAGGAATCCTTCGCGCTGCAATCGTGAATAAAGAAAATCTGCGTAATCCGAGGCCCGGTGCGACAGCCTGGAATTGACGATCTCGATGCCGGGTTTGCCGAGATCAATCCCGGCCTTTTGCGCGGTTTCCAGCAACTGGGCGTCACGCCCAACGAGCACTGCTGTGCCGAGCCCCTGATTGACATAGGCGACGGCTGCCCGCATCACCTGTTCTTCCTCGCCTTCGGCAAAGACGATCCGCTTCGGATTGCGCCTGACGCGCTCGAAGATGCGCTGCAACGTCGAGGCTATCGGATCGCGCCGGGCTGAAAGACTGCGCGCATAGGCCTCAAGATTGACGATGGGGCGTCTTGCAACCCCGCTTTCTGCCGCCGCGCGCGCGACAGCCGGCGGAATTTCGGAAATGAGCCGCGGGTCAAACGGTACCGGAATGATGTAATTGGGACCGAATTTCGGGCGCTGACCCTGATAGGCGGATGCAACCTCGTCGGGCACATCCTCGCGGGCGAGCCTTGCCAATGCTTCAGCAGCCGCAATTTTCATCGGCTCGTTGATGGTGGTCGCCCTTACGTCAAGTGCGCCCCGGAAAATATACGGGAATCCAAGGACATTGTTGACCTGGTTGGGAAAGTCCGAGCGTCCTGTTGCCATGATTGCATCGTCGCGGATTTCCTCGACTTCCTGCGGCGTGATCTCGGGATCGGGATTGGCCATCGCAAAGATGATCGGGTTCCTGGCCATCGAACGCACCATGTCGGGCGTCAGCGCACCCTTGACCGACAGGCCGAAAAACACATCTGCCCCCTCCATCGCCTCCGCAAGGCTGCGGGCATCTGTCTCGACCGCATGGGCGGATTTCCACTGGTTCATGCCGTCTTCGCGGCCCTTGTAGATGGGACCCTTGGTATCGCACAGGATGACATTGGCGGGATTGAA
>JAGRLM010000158.1 GCA_020441795.1 Nitratireductor sp. | reverse complement strand
AAGGGCCGATGATCTTCTTCTCCCTTCTTCCGATGATCGTGACGCCGTTGATTGGCGCACTCATCTTGTTCTGGATGATTGACGCGCGCGGCATCATCGGTTCGTTTATCCAGTATCTTGCCAATGATCCGGATCTCTCGCTGAAAGCCTCGACGCCGCTTACCTGGATCATGCTGATGGTTTATGGCATCTGGAGCACCCTGCCTTTTGCCTTTGTCGTCTATTATGCAGGCCTTCAGACCGTGCCGCAGGATACGCTGGAATCGGCGATGATCGACGGTGCTTCGCGCTGGGAACGGATCAGGCATGTCGTAATCCCGCACCTGCTGCCGCTGACGACATTTCTTGTCCTCATCAAGATCATGGACAATTTCCGCGTATTCGAGCCAATCGTCTCGTTCAATGCTGCGGCCCATGCCCAGTCGCTGTCCTATTTCATCTATCAGGACCTGAGCGGCGAGACACAACTCCTGTCCTCTGCCGCAGCAACTTCTGTCCTGACCATCCTCGGCGTCTGCGTCCTGCTTTCGCCGGTCATCATGCGCACCTGGCGCCAATACGGCAATTAGGGAGCCAGAAAAATGGCCAGCGTAAAGGATCGTCGCCCCATAGTTCTCAATGCCTTGTTGTGGAGTTTTCTTCTCTTCTGGCTTGTCATCGCCTCATTCCCGTTCCTGTGGACGCTATGGGGCTCGTTCAAGGTCGAAGGCGACTTCTTCTCGAAGGCGGACTGGGCCAATGCGCTTTATGGCACCATGACCACTGTCGAGACCGGCAGTTCCTTTACAGGTGCTGCCTATGATGGCGCCTGGGTTCAGGAGGAGTTCTGGAGGGCGGTTCTCAACACGGTGATTGTCGTTGTCTGCGTCGTGACGATTTCGCTGACTTTCGGCACACTCGGTGGCTATGCCTTGTCGCGGTCCAGCCATCGTTATGCATTCTGGATCCTGATTGTTGCGCTTATCTTTCGCGCAATGCCCCATATTACCCTGGTCTCGGGTTATCTGTTGCCGTTCTTTCAGTGGAACCTGTGGGGCCATTTGCCGACTGCCATCATCGTGCTTGTCGCCATCAACCAGCCCTTCACGCTGTGGATGCTGACTTCCTTCTTCAAAAGCATTCCAAAGGAGCTCGACGAGAGCGCACGCGTCGACGGTTGTACGACGTTCCAGGCGTTTCGCCATGTCATCATCCCGGTAATGTGGCCGGGTGTCATCACGACCGGGCTGTTTTCCTTCCTGCTCGCCTATAACGACTTTGCGGTAACGGCATTGCTGCTTTCGAAGGAAAACCAGACCATGGTGCCGAAGATTGCCTCGTTCCTCGGAACCACACAGACCAAGGGCAACATCATGTTTGCCGTTGCCGCGGTCGTCTCCGCAACGGCACCGCTCTTCCTGCTGGTCATGTTCTTCCAACGCCAGATTGTCAGTGGTCTCACCGCTGGCGCAGTGAAAGGATAAAGCCATGGCTGGCATCACTCTTCGCAATCTGTGCAAGCGCTGGGGCAACTTTGTCGGTGTCGACAATTTCAACCTTGAAATTGCGGACCGTGAATTCCTGGTGCTGCTTGGACCTTCCGGCTGTGGCAAGACTACGACCATGCGAATGATTGCGGGCCTCGAGGATATTACCTCGGGAGACGTTCTCATTGGCGACCAGAAGGTCAATGACCTTGAACCCAAAGACCGGGATATCGCCATGGTGTTCCAGTCCTACGGGCTTTATCCCAACATGACGGTTTACGAGAATATCCGGTTCCCCTTGAAGATACGAAAGATTGATCCGGCCACCCATCATGAGCGGGTAATGCGTGCTGCGGCTATGGTTGAACTGGAAGAATTCCTGGACCGCAAGCCTGCGGCACTTTCAGGCGGCCAGCGCCAGCGCGTTGCCCTTGCGCGGGCAATCGTCAGAAAGCCCAAGGTCTTCCTGATGGACGAACCATTGTCGAATCTTGATGCGAAACTCAGGGTTTCGACCCGTGCGCAGATCAAGAACCTGCATCACGAACTCAAGGTCACCACGATTTATGTCACGCATGACCAGATCGAAGCGATGACACTCGCAGATCGGGTTGTGGTGATGCGCAAGGGGCTGGTGCAGCAGGTCGGAACACCGCGAGAGATTTACAACCGTCCGAAGAACACTTTCGTTGCCGGTTTCATGGGAACGCCAGCGATGAACCTTGTCGATGGCGAATTGAAGGACGGGGTATTCCGTTGCTCCGGTCTGGAAGTCAAAGGTCTCGCCAAGGGCCATTCCGGCAAGGTGACGCTGGGTTTCAGGGCGGAAGATGCAAGCCTCTTGTCATCGGGTGGCGAACTGAACGCGCCGATCTATTCGATGGAACTGCTCGGTGAGGCGTCGATGGTAACAGTCAAGGCTGGCGGGGCACTGGTCGCAGTCAAAGCCGACAAGGATTATTCGGGCGAGATCGGGGACACGGTTCATTTCTCGATCCCCGCCGCCATTTGCCATCTGTTTGATGCAAGTACCGGAGAGCGATTCGATGCTGCCTGACAGGGATGACTGCAAGGGCCGGGACAATTTGAAATCAGCAGGATGGGTGCCGGGCATATCGGCAATGGCGGTTGCAAGCGGAGCAAGTCAATGACAATCGAGTATCTTAAACGCGGCAAACCGGTTACCGAACGTGATGCTGATGATGCCAGGGTCCGCGCGAGTGTGGAAGCCATCCTCGCCAGTATAGAGACGGATGGCGACAAGGCGGTTCGCGAATTTTCGGAGAAATTCGATCACTATTCACCGGCAAGTTTCCGGCTTTCCGATTCCGAAATCGAGGCGCTGATGAACCGCGTCACGGCCCGCGAGATGGAAGACATCCGTTTCGCCCAGGCGCAGGTTCGCCGCTTTGCCGAGGCGCAGAGGGCTTCGATGCTGGATATCGAGATCGAGACCTTGCCAGGTGTCATTCTGGGTCACAAAAACATCCCGGTGCGGTCGGTTGGCTGCTATGTTCCTGGTGGCAAGTTCCCGATGGTGGCGTCCGCGCATATGTCAGTGCTTACGGCTTCGGTCGCAGGTGTGCCGCGCATTGCTGCTGCCACGCCGCCTTTCAAGGGCGAACCCAATCCGGCGGTGATAGCTGCCATGCATCTTGGCGGGGCGCATGAAATCTATTGCCTGGGCGGCATCCAGGCCGTTGGCGCTCTGGCAATCGGAACGGAAACAATCGAACCGGTGCATATGCTGGTCGGGCCAGGCAATGCCTATGTGGCCGAGGCAAAACGACAATTGTTCGGCCGTGTCGGCATTGATCTGTTTGCCGGGCCAACAGAGACCTTGGTTATAGCCGATGAAACAGTGGACGCGGAATTGTGTGCAACCGATCTCCTTGGCCAGGCCGAGCATGGATATAATTCTCCTGCCGTACTGATTACCAACTCGCGAAGGCTGGCCACCGAAACGATGGCCGAAATTGCCCGATTGCTCAAAATATTGCCGACGGCAGAAACCGCCGGTCGCAGCTGGGAAGATTATGGCGAAGTCATTTTATGCGAAAGCTATGAGGAAATGCTCAATGTCGCCAATGACATCGCATCCGAGCATGTTCAGGTCATGACCGACCGTGACGACTGGTTCCTGGAAAACATGCATTCCTATGGCGCGCTCTTCCTTGGCGCACGCACCAATGTCGCCAATGGTGACAAGGTGATCGGAACCAATCACACGCTGCCGACCAAGAAGGCGGGGCGCTATACCGGCGGGCTGTGGGTAGGCAAGTTCCTGAAAACCCATTCTTACCAGAAAGTGCTGACAGACGAGGCGGCTGCTTCGATTGGTGAATATTGTTCGCGGCTCTGCATACTGGAAGGCTTTGTCGGTCATGCCGAACAGGCCAATGTGCGCGTCAGGCGCTACGGGGGCCGGAACATTCCCTATGGAGAGGGTGCCGAACCGATGAAAGCTGCCGAATGAAACCTGCAGCACTCAAGGCCCTGCTTGAGCCTTACAGAAAGGCCGCAGGACGGGGAGATATGCCAGCGATGCGTGCGGCGCTCGTTGCCGTGATGTCCGGCGATGCCGTGATCCGGCATTGCCATCCGTTTGGCGAGTTGCGCGGCCCGTACGGTTTTCTTGATGCGGCTTTCGGACCGCTGCTTGATGCCATGCCGGATCTTGAGCGCCGCGACATGATCGTCGTGGCAGGCACGACACCACAGGGTGACGATTGGGTTGGCTGCATGGGCAATTATATGGGGACATATCGTGCACCCTTCCTCGACATTCCGCCAAGCGGCCATCTCGCGCATATGCGATATCACGAATTCTATCGCCTGCGCGAAGGCCGCATCGTTGAAGTGCAGGCGATCTGGGACCTGCCGGAACTGATGATGCAGGCCAATGCATGGCCAATGGCACCGCAGCTTGGTGCCTTCCTTTGCACGCCTGCCCCGATGAGTGGCGACGGCCTTGTGGCTGCCGGCGACGGTTCGCTTGCCCTGCAGCATGTCATTGCGATGCTGACTGATCTTTGTCGCCACCCCGCTGATCCCGATCCGGCGGTAATGCGGCTGGAAAAATACTGGCATCCGCAATTCAACTGGTATGGCCCAGCGGGTATCGGCACGGGGCGCGGGATTTACGGCTTCCGCAATTGGCACCAGATCCCGTTCCTGCGCGCCATGCCCGATCGCAAGCTCGACTCGATGGGCGATCTGATGTCCCACTGGATTGCGGAGGGTGAGTATGTCTGTGAAACCGGCTGGCCGAACATGCGCCTGACACTTACCGATGACGGCTGGATGGGCATAGCGCCGGCGGGGAGGGAAGTGTTGTTGCGCAGTCTGGATTTCTGGCGGATGGAAGATGGCCTGATCCGCGAGAACTGGGTCCTGGTCGATTTGCTGGACCTCTACAGGCAAATTGGTGTGGATGTGCTTGACAGGGTTCGCGAGTTCAACAAGGCCCGTTTCGGCACAAGGGAGTTTGCCGCATGAACCTGCCCTCGACGCCGTCAATGCGCCTGGATGGCAAGCGTGCGCTGGTGACCGGAGCCTCTCGCGGCATTGGCCTTGGTGGTGCAGTGGCTCTGGCGGAAGCGGGTGCGCATGTCGTCATGGTCGCCCGAAGCGCGGACGATATCGAGGCTGCTGCCGATGCTGTTCGTCGGGCCCGATATAGTGCCGAAGCGCTGACACTAGATGTTAGCGACATCGCCGCCATGCGCATGGCGATCAAGACGCGTGGTCCATTTGATGTGCTGTTCAACAATGCCGGCACCAACCAGCCAATGCCCTATGTCGAAGTCAGCGAGGAGAATTACGACCGGATCACCGGCGTTAATACAAGGGCGGCGTTCTTTGTTGCGCAGGCCGTGGCACGGGGGATGATCGCGGCTGGCATCAAAGGTTCGATTATTCACACTTCCAGCCAGATGGGGCATGTCGGCGGCATTGACCGGTCGGTCTATTGCGCATCGAAATTTGCCATCGAAGGATTGACCAAAGCGAGTGCGATCGAACTTGCCGCGCATGGCATACGGGTCAATGCCATTGCGCCGACCTTCATCCGCACCCCGATGACCCAATCGACTTTCGATGACCCCGAGCGGGTGGCCTGGGTCCGCTCGAAGATCAAGCTTGGGCGAGTTGGTGAGGTTGAGGACATCATGGGCGCGGTGCTGTTCCTGGCAAGTGACGCGTCTGCACTGGTGACGGGAACCTCAATGCTGGTGGATGGCGGATGGACCGCAGGTTAGGAGAAGGCATGGGCCTCAAGGGATTTTCACAACAATGGAAGGATTTTCCCGATTACATCATCGGTGTGACGCGGGAAATCTGGGAAGGGCGGGGCGTTGGTACGCTGAACCACTATTACACGCCCGATATTCCGGTGCGTTCGCCGATGGGAATCCAGATTGGCAACCAGGCTGTCATCGCATCAACAATGGCAACCATACATGAGTTTCCCGACCGTGAATTGCTGTGCGAGGACGTGATCTGGTCGGAGCACGAAACCGGGTTGCTGTCTTCGCATCGCATTCTTACGACCGCTACGCACACGAATGACGGCGTGTTTGGAAAAGCCAGCGGCAAGCGCTTTGCAGTGCATGTGATCGCGGATTGCGCAGCGCGTGACAATGCGATTTTCGATGAATGGCTGGTGCGCGATTATGGCGGCATTGTACGCCAACTCGGCATGGATCCTGGTGAATTCGCGCGCAGCCTCATCGCCAGCGAGGGCGGAATTGAAAAATGCTCGCGTCCGTTCCTGCCGGAAAATGACATCGCCGGCAATTATCGCGGAACCGGAAACGACAATGAATGGGGCGAACGATACGCGGAAATCCTGACCCGGATCATGGACAAGGATTTTGACGCTGTTTCGCGTGACTATGACCGCGCGGTGATTGGCGAATATGCCGGGGGGCAGCGCCGTATCTCGCACGGGCCCGTTGCCGAATTCTGGGTCGCGCTTCGTTCTGCCTTTCCCAATGCCAGATTCCAGATACATCACCGCATCGGCATGGATGGCGACATGCTGTCACCGCGTGCGGCCATTCGCTGGTCGCTTGACGGCAAGCATGAAGGTCATGGCGCCTTTGGCAGGCCGACGGGTGCGCGCGTCCATGTGTTTGGCATGTCGCATGCGGAATTCGGCCCCTGGGGGCTGCGCCGCGAAACCACGCTGTATGATGAAATCGCCATCTGGAAACAAATCCACCTACACACCGGAGACGCAGAATGACACCGCATGAAATGGAAGCGCGTATCGTACGCTATGGCGATCTCAAGCCATGCAAGACGGCTTTCATCGATGCCCATACGCCGGGCTCGGACCAGAAGGAGAATTTTACAATCATTGGCGGCGGGGTTTCGGAAAGCCCGGACCAGCATGTGCATATTTCCATTCCGCATGGCTTCAACATAGGCGCGGCCGGGCAGCCACCGAAGTGCCGCAACTCGCTGCATTCGCATCGTACCGCTGAAGTGTTTTTCGTCCTGTCCGGGCGCTGGCGTTTTTTCTGGGGCAGGTACGGGACGGCCGGCGAAGTCGTCATGGAAGCCGGGGACATCTTCAATATTCCGACCGGAATTTTCCGCGGCTTTGAAAATATCGGCACGGATTACGGAATGATCATGGCGATCCTCGGCGGGGATGACGCTGGCGGTGGCGTGATCTGGGCACCGCAGGTGATCGAGGCTGCGAAGGATCATGGCCTTGTTCTGGGAGCCAACGGCAAGTTGTACGACAACAAGAAAGGCCAGACCTTGCCGGAGGATGTCAAGCCGATGCCGTTGCTCAGCGAAGAGGAACTCAAGCAGTTCCCCGAGGTCTCCAGTGCCGATGTCGTCCCCAATCATGTGGCGCGATATTGGGACATGGTGGCGCTTGCCGACCGAAATCCGGTCAAGGTGATTGGCGAGCACGGCATCTTGCGCGACCGTCCGGGCTTTGAGGTGGATTTCATGACCCGCAAGTCGGCAAGCGAGGAAATGCACATGCATGACCGGCCCAGCGTGCTGATGCCGGTACGCGGCCATTGGCGGCTGGTCTTCGAGGGTGGCGAAACTGTTCTCAATCCCGGCGATACTGCTTCGGTGCCTGCAGGCCTGTCCCATGCGGCAGTTCCATCCATGACAGGAGAGGCCGCCTTGTATCACGTCATCGGTACTGATGACCCGGCCGGCCCGACCTGGAAAGCCACCTGACAAGACTTTATTGAGGAAACAGGCATGACACGCATAGCAACAACCCATGTAGGTTCGCTGCCCCGCAGCCAGGAAGTCGTGGATTTCATCTTCGCACGGGAAAAAGAGAAGCCGTATGATCCTGCTGCCTTTGACGCGGCAATGACAAGGGCGGTTGATGCAACCGTCGCGCGGCAAAAGCAGGCTGGCGTCGATATCGTCTCGGATGGTGAGACGTCGAAGATCAGCTATGCGACCTATGTCAAGGACCGCTATGCTGGCTTTTCCGGGGACAGCCCGCGCAATGCACCTGCCGATCTGAAGTTGTTTCCGGGATTTCTGCAGCGCCTCGCTGATGAAGGGGGAACGCCGCAATATGCACGACCAATGTGCACCGGAGAGGTGCGCTCCAAGGGACAGGGCGAACTGGGCAAGGACATTGCCAATCTGAAATCGGCGATGGCCAGGCATGGCGTTGAGCGCGGCTTCATGAATGCGGCCTCGCCCGGGGTAATATCGCTCTTCCTGCAAAATGCCCATTATGCTAGCCGCGAGGCCTATCTGGCGGCATTGGCAGATGCCATGCGTGAGGAATATGAGACGATTGTCGTGGCAGGACTTGATCTGCAACTCGACTGTCCGGACCTGGCCTTGTCACGCCACATGCTTTTCACCGAGCTCAGTGACGACGAATTCGTCAAGGTTGCACAAATGCATGTCGAGGCGCTGAACCATGCTCTCGCCAATGTTCCGCAAGAGAAAGTGCGTGTGCATATCTGCTGGGGCAATTATGAGGGACCGCATGTCTGCGACATTGACATGGCGAAGGTGTTTCCCGTGCTGATGCAGGTCAAGGCGCAATATCTGTTGTTTGAGACATCAAACCCGCGCCATGCGCATGAATGGACCGTATTTCGGGATCGAAAGGACGAAATTCCCGATGACAGGATTCTGGTGCCGGGAGTTGTCGATACCACGACGAATTTCGTCGAGCATCCCGAACTGGTGGCACAACGCATTTCCCGCTTCACCGACATTGTTGGTTCGGACCGGGTGATTGCCGGTTCAGACTGCGGCTTTGGCACCTTTGCGGGCTTTGGCGCTGTTGATCCCGACATTGCCTATGCCAAACTGAAAGCCTTGCGCGATGGCGCAGACATTGCTGCGAAATCTACCTGATCGCCATGGCGCGCGAGACACTGGTCCTGCTGCCCGGCATGATGTGCGACGCGCGGTTGTTCGCGCCACAGATTGAAGCTCTGCAGGGCCGGTTCGATATACTGGTTCCGCGCCTCGAAGCACCCTCCATCCGGGCGATGGCGCAAGCGGTTCTGGACGAGGTTGTGGCAAAGCGGTTTTCGCTTGCAGGCCTTTCCATGGGCGGCATCGTTGCCATTGCCATGACCGATATTGCCCCTGACCGCATTGAACGGCTGGCGCTTCTTGATACCAACCATCTGGCGGATGCGCCGGGACGGTTTGAAATCCGCAACCGTCAGATCAAGGATGTACTTGCAGGACATCTGCGCGATGTCATCGTGGATGAAATGAAGCCCGTCTATCTGGCAGGCGCCAACCGTACCAACCTGCCGCTGCTTGACCTGCTGGTCGCCATGGCGATGGATTGTGGCGCTGACATGTTTGTTGCCCAATCGCTTGCCTTGCGCGACCGCGCGGACCAATCAGCCACTCTCGCCGCCTGCAAGCAACCGACCCTCGTGCTCTGCGGCGAGGAAGATGAATTGTGCCCGCTTGACCGGCACAGGGAAATGGCAGGATTGCTCGAAAATTCTGAACTGGTGATCGTGCCCGACGCAGGTCACATCTCGACACTGGAAAACCCTGCGACCGTAATTGCCGCCCTTGAAACCTGGCTTGCTCGCCCGGCCTCTTGAAGGTCGGCTTTGCAGGGAGTTGGGCCTACAGTTGCGCAACAAGACGCCTTCTCATTCACGTCACAACCGGGCATGATCTGACCTCCGCTGACAAGCTGCTCAAGGCGGCGGGCATGAAACTGATTGGAGGCGGGTATGTGGGGTAGTTTGTGCAAGAAGAACATGATAAATAAAGTAGCGCTTTTTATATTTATTTACGGATTTAATGTGTTGGTTTTTAGTTATTTTCAGAAAGAATATTTAGAGGGAGAGATTCCGATCTCCAATGTAGATAAATTTTTGATTTTAATGGTTTTAATAGAGGCCTATTATTCATATAAATTTTTGTATTATATAAATTGTGGAAATTTCAACCTGAAAGGGTGCGGATATTATCCTGATCATAGAAAATATAGATATTTTAATTAAATTTCTTCAATTACGCTTTTTGTTCCTGCCTCATTCATATTGATAAGTGATGTTCAAAAATATACAATCCATTGGTTTGTTTTATTGTTATTAATTCCAATATTGATATTTTCTATATACTTCTTTTCACGAATTAGGGTGCATGAGAAGAGGGTGGATAGCAATGACTGAAAACAGCTACCAATATCAGCCAAATTTGGGAACATAGGTGGAAGTCGGATCTGCTGCTGTGCTGGAGTACAGTCTCCGTCAGCCACCGCTTCCGTTAGGCCCTCCAAACTTCGGCGTGCCTTTTACTGGAATCGGCTGGGGCGCAGCTGGATTGATAGGAGGGGCGGCACCAAGAATTGCCTTGTCAATTTGAATGATCTGGCGTGGTTCGGTATGGGGCACCCGTAAGGTGTGAGGGGAGACTGGTCGTTTTCCAAAAGTGAAATCCCGAAAGGCAGACTGGTAGCTTGCAAAATTGCTGCTCAACACTATCGGATTCCAAGCCCATTCCGATTTGTGAAATTTCTGCCGGAAGTCCACTATCCTTGTCTTGCTCCACTAGCTGCATGGCGCACGACCTGTGCGATCTGTGTGAGTTGCTTGGCCAGGGGGCTGGTCTTTCTCCAGATCATGCCAATTGTGCGTGATGGTCTGGGTGGCTTGAAACGGGCAATGGAAACGGAACTGGAGCGTGTTTCCAGCGGCACAGCCATTTCGGGAATGAGTGTAACGCCGATCCCGGCACTTACCATCTGCACCAGCGTGGACAGGGAACTGCCATCCAGCAATTCGCGCGGCCTTGTTGATTGGAGATTGCAAAATGACAGGGCCTGATCCCGAAAGCAGTGCCCCTCTTCCAGCAGGAGCAATCGCATGTGCCGCAACATTTCCTGGTCAGGCACCGGTTTTCCAGCGTCCCCTCCGGGGCGCACGAGCACGAAATTCTCGGTAAAAAGTGCAACCTCGCTCAGTGTCGGTTCGGAAACCGGCAAGGCGACGATGGCGGTATCGAGCCGACCCTCCACAAGTTCCTGTACGAGCCTCGAGGTCATGGTCTCGCGAACATGGATGTCCAGCCCTTCGTGAACCCGCGTCAGATCGCTGATGATGGCAGGCAACAGATAGGGTGCGATGGTCGGGATGACGCCGATCCGCAGTCTGCCGATCAGACGATCACGCGATGCCCTGGCGAGGTCTTCCAGTTCATCGACAGAGCGCAAGGTCTCGCGGGCGCGGATCGCGAATTCCTCGCCAAAACTGGTCAGACGCACCTGGCGCGCAGCCCGTTCGAACAAGGTGGTGCCAAGGGTTTCCTCAAGTTCGCGTATCTGCATGGAAAGTGCAGGCTGTGAAATCGCACATGCGTCGGCAGCCCTGCCAAAATGGCCATGCCGGGCAAGCGCCTCGAAATAGCGCAACTGTTTGAGGGTCAGGTTTATCATAAGCCAGGATTATCAGTATGATCAGAAAATCAAACTTATATTAATCAAGGAATTTTGCTACCCCCAGACATGATCGGGTGCGGGTGCATTTTCCCTTTCGTTGAAAATCGGGAGAAGACGCCGGCATCGCAACCCCGCCTTTCAAGGACGGCTAAACGCACAGTCCGGCACATTGTGTTGCAATGCGTGGGGTTTCGGCTCGAAAGACAATGGCGGATATTGCTCCTGATCAATGCGAAACAGGCCTGACAGGAATATGCTTTACCGATGAATTTGGCCGCTATTGAAAAACAGGAAATTACCGGAGGAAACCATGAATGAAATGACCAAATGTCCAGTGATGCATGCCACAGCGGCGGTGCGCTCCAATCGCGACTGGTGGCCAAACCAGTTGAACCTGAAGATCTTGCATCAGAATTCGGCTTTGTCTGATCCTATGGGGCCGGTTTTCAACTATGCCGAGGAGTTTTCGAAACTCAATCTCAAGGCGATCAAGAAGGACCTGACAGCGCTGATGACCGACAGTCAGGACTGGTGGCCCGCCGATTATGGCCATTATGGCGGCTTGTTCATCCGCATGGCATGGCACAGCGCCGGCACCTACCGCACCTCCGATGGGCGCGGCGGCGCGGGCTCCGGTTCGCAGCGCTTCGCTCCGCTCAACAGC
>JAGRLM010000157.1:3758-12942 GCA_020441795.1 Nitratireductor sp. | reverse complement strand
GATGTCCAACCCGTTGCGACCCATTGGGTAGTCATGGCCGAAGTGGTTGCAGTTGCGCCATTCCACGACGACGCTGCACTGGTATATCTTGACCGCGCCTATCGCAGCCTCGAGTAACATTCATCAATCCCATCCGGAACATTTCATGCAAGACGCAAGACCCATTCCCGACAGTATCGACGACACGTTGTCCCTTCTCTCATCGGCAGGTTATGTGGCTGACCGGGCGCTGGCCACGGTACTGTATCTGAGCCTGAAGATGGGGAGGCCGCTCTTTCTTGAGGGGGAGGCAGGTGTCGGCAAGACCGAGATTGCCAAGGTGCTGGCGTCGAGCCTTGGGCGCAAGCTCATCCGCCTTCAATGCTATGAAGGCCTTGATGTCAATTCGGCCGTCTATGAATGGAATTATGCAGCGCAGATGGTTGAGATCCGTATGCGCGAGGCAGTTGATGGTGGCAAGGGCGGTGAGGCTGCTCGGGCAGAACTGCAAAAGGGTGTCTATTCGGACCGCTTCCTGATCCGCCGTCCGCTTCTGCAGGCGCTGGAGGGCGAGGCGGGCGCCGCGCCCGTCTTGCTGATCGATGAGCTTGACCGGACCGATGAGGCCTTTGAAGCCTTCCTGCTGGAAATCCTGTCCGACTTCCAGGTGACCATTCCCGAGCTTGGAACCATCCGGGCGAAAGAGCCTCCGATTGTCATCATCACCACCAACCGGACGCGCGAAATCCATGACGCTCTGAAACGGCGATGCCTGTATCATTGGGTCGATTACCCCGATGCAACCCGCGAAATGGCAATTCTCAAGGCAAAGGTTCCCGCGGCAGGCGAGGAGTTGTCACGCGAGATTGTCGCCTATGTGCAGAAACTTCGCGGCCTTGACCTGTTCAAGAATCCTGGCGTTGCCGAAACGCTCGACTGGGCTTCGGCGCTGATCGAGCTCGACAAGCTGGCACTCGATCCGCAGACGGTTTCCGACACGATAGGCGTCTTGCTGAAATATCAGGACGATATTGCCCGCATCGCCTCTTCCGATGGCAAGAAGGTTCTGGACGAAGTGAAGTCGGAACTGCGCGCTGCTGCTGTTGCACAGGGAAATTGACGGTAGCTGAAATGACGGCTGACAGGAATGACATGACTTCTCGATCCGATGCGGGGGAAAACCAGCAAACGGGAAGGCTCGGCGAAAACATCCTGTATTTTGCCCGGACCTTGCGTGGAGCGGGGATGCGGGTCGGTCCTGCATCCGTTGTCGATGCCGTGAGGGCCGTGCAGGCAGCCGGCATCAGCGACCGCGATGACTTTTACTGGACACTGCATTGCGTCTTTGTCTCACGCCACGAGGATCATCCGGTCTTTGACGAGGCGTTCAGGCTGTTCTGGCGCTCGCGCGAACTCGTCGAGAAGATGTTGCAGATGTTTTCGCCGATGGCCAATTCTGCGCCGAAGGAAGAGGAGCGCAAAGCCGGGCAGAGCCGGGTTTCGCAGTCGCTTTTTGCCGGCCAGGAGCCAAAACAGGAGATCGAAAAGCCGCAAGTCGAGATCGAGGCCCTGATGACCGCTTCAGAACGGGAAGTGCTCAGGAACAAGGACTTTGCGCAGATGACTGCAGCCGAAATCGCCGTTGCACGGCGCGCAATGGCCAATCTGGTCCTGCCGATGGACACGGTCCGCCAGCGCCGGTTCGAAGCAGTTGGAAGACCGGGGGTTATTGACCCGCGCCGCACGCTTTCCTCCAGCCTTCGAACCGGCGGTGACCTTGTTCTCCCGCGGTTTCGCCAGCATCGCGTGGTGCAGCCGCCGCTGGTGGTGCTTGCAGATATCTCAGGCTCGATGAGCCAGTATTCGCGGATTTTCCTCCATTTCCTGCACGCCATTACCGAGAGGCGACACAGGGTTCACACATTCCTGTTCGGTACGCGGCTTACCAATGTGACGCGGCAATTGCGGCGCAAGGATCCCGATGATGCGCTGATGGAATGTAGTCGCGCGGTTGAGGACTGGTCTGGCGGAACCCGCATCGGCTCGACCATTCACGAGTTCAACCGCTTGTGGTCGCGCCGGGTGCTTTCGCAGGGTGCTGTAGTATTGCTGATTACCGATGGCCTTGAGCGGGATGGTGATGATATCCTTGCCCATGAAATGGACCGGCTGCACCGTTCCTGTCGCAGGCTTATCTGGCTCAACCCGCTATTGCGTTTCGATGGGTTCGAGGCAAGGGCGAGGGGTGTCAGGGCCATGTTGCCACATGTGGACGAGTTCCGGGCCGTGCATTCGCTGGATGCTTTGAGCGATCTTTGCTGGGCATTGTCCAGGCCGCAAGCGCGTGCTGCCGATCCGAAAACCTGGTTGAAGGCCATTGCAGCCTGAAGGAGGCGATGATGAACGGTGTATTTAGTGCAGGTCAGTTTGATGAATTGGCGACTGCCGAGAGCTGGATGAAGGCAGGGCGCGAAGTGGCAATTGCCACTGTCGTTGAAACCTGGGGATCAGCGCCGCGCCCGGTCGGCTCGCATCTGGTGATCGACGAGGACGGCAATTTCGAAGGCTCGGTATCGGGTGGATGCGTCGAGGGGGCGGTGGTGACCGAGGCCATGGATGTTTTGCGCTCGGGCGAGCCGAAAATGCTGGAATTCGGCGTGGCTGATGAAACAGCGTGGCGGGTAGGGCTTTCCTGCGGCGGGCGCATTCGCGTCTGGGTCGAGAGGGTTGGCTGATGGACCCGCTCAGCCTGAAAAAGGTCAATGAGGAGCGGCGTAACCGACGCGCGGTCATCCTGCTGACCGATCTTGGTGATGGTCGTGACCGGGTGATCCGCGAGGGCGATGCCATACCGGGTGTTCTGGGCGAAGCGATTGACAAGGCGTTTCGCACCGGAAAGTCAGGCACTGTGGAAATCGGCGACAACCGATTTTTCCTCAACGTGCATGTGCCGCCGGCTCGGATCGTGGTTATAGGCGCGGTCCATATCAGCCAGGCGCTGGCCCCTATTGCAGCAATTGCAGGCTTTGATCTGGAGGTCATCGACCCGCGAACGGCCTTTGCCACGCCAGAACGCTTCGATGGGGTGAACCTCCACGCGGACTGGCCGGAAGATGTGTTGAAAACACAGCCGCTGGATCGCTACACGGCACTTGCCGCCGTAACGCATGATCCGAAGATCGATGATTTTCCCATTGCCGAAGCCTTGCGGACTGGTTGCTTCTATGTCGGGGCCCTGGGCAGCCGCAAGACCCATGCGAAGCGCTGCGAGCGGTTGCAGGCCATGGGCATACCCGATGATGCCATCTCGCGGATTGCTGCCCCGATCGGGCTTGACATCGGGGCCTCCAGCCCTGCCGAAATTGCCGTTGCGGTGATGGCCGAAATCATATCGTCTTTCCGCAAGCGGGAGCTTGGCGCTACCGGCAAGGCGGTTGCAGAAACAGCCACTCCATGAAGTTCGGCCCGGTTCGCGCGAGTGAGGCAGAAGGCGCCATTCTTGCGCATGGCTTGCGCCTGCCAGGCGGCATTGCCATTCGCAAGGGAACGGTTCTTGCACATGGCGACATCTCGGCGATCATGGCTGCCGGTATCGACGAGGTCATCGTGGCGCGGGCAGAGTCCGATGATATCGGGGAAAACGATGCTGCCTATGCCATTGCCAATGCGCTTGTCGGGCCTGGATTGCGGGCAGAGGCTGCGGCGACCGGCCGGGTCAATCTTTATGCCACGGCTGACGGTTTGTTTGTAGCTGATGCGGAGAAGGTGAATTCGATCAACCGGATTGACCCCGGCATCACGCTGGCAACACTTCCGAACCTGCTCGAAGTCAATTCCGGTCGCATGGTAGCGACAGTCAAGATCATCCCCTATGCGGTTGACGGTGCGGCTGTCGCAAGTGCGGCCGCGGCTGCAGGAAACGGGGTCATTGCCATCAACGCCTATTCGCCGAGGCGCATTGGTGTCGTTGCGACGCAATTGCCGTCGTTGAAACCCTCCGTCATGGACAAGACCATCAGGGTGCTGAAAGGCAGGCTCGCCATCAGCGGATCTAGCATTGTCCGCGAGATCAGGACCGAGCATTTGCAAGAGGCCGTTGCCGCCGGTATCCGCGCGCTGATCGGGGAAAGCGATATCGTCCTGGTGTTCGGGGCCTCGGCAATCTGCGATGTCGATGACGTCATCCCGACTGCGATCAAGGCCGAGGGCGGCAAGGTCCTGCATTTTGGAATGCCGGTTGATCCGGGCAATCTGATGCTGCTGGGCGAGGTTGATGGCAAGCCAGTGATCGGCGCGCCGGGATGTGCCAGGAGCCCTGCGGAAAACGGCTTCGACTGGATATTGCAGCGGCTCATTGCCGGGCGCAAGGTCACGGCCGACGAGATCACCGGAATGGGAGTTGGCGGATTGCTGATGGAAATCGGCAGCAGACCGCAGCCGCGCGAAGGCAAGAGCCGCAATCCCAAAATCTCGGCGATCATTCTCGCAGCAGGGCAGTCAACGCGAATGGGTCCGGCCAACAAGCTGCTGGCGAAAATTGATGGCAAGCCGATGATTGCGCATGTCGCTGACGCTGCCATTGGCGCGCATCCATTCGATGTGATTGCCGTAACCGGCCATCAGGCGCAATCGGTCAAAGAGGCGCTTTCCGACAGAGCTTTGAAGCTTGTTCACAATGCCGAATTTGCAACAGGCATGGCGTCTTCGCTGAGAGCCGGTATCTCCGCAGTCGACCCCGCCAGCGATGGGGCCATGGTCATGCTTGGCGACATGCCGCGCATTGAAGCTGCCATGCTGGAAAAGGTAATCAATGCATTTGCGGCATCGAAGCCTCATCCCGTCGTGGTGGCGACCTGCAATGGCAAGCGCGGAAATCCGGTCATCTGGCCACGGCGTTTCTTTGAGCAATTGCTGCAGGTGCAGGGAGACAAGGGCGCGCGCGACTTGCTCGCCGATCTCGTCAACGAAACTGTGATGGTGGAAATCGGCGAGGCGGCTTCACTTGATCTGGATACCCGGGAAGCACTGGAAAGGGCAGGCGGCAGCCTGTCATGATGGATCAGCTACCGGTCCTGGCCCTGTCCGCATTGCGGCAGCGCTCGGAACAGTAGCGAACCGTTTCCCACGCGGCCTTCCATTTCCTGCGCCAAGTGAAGGGACGCTGGCAATGCGCGCATAATTTGCTCGGCAGATCCTGCGTTTTTCGCATTTTCGGCATAGCGGGAAAATGGGGTCGCGGTCCGCTTCGTCAAGGTCAGATCAGCTGCATGCCTTTTAGGCTGGCATGGCCGTCGCGGGCAATGATGATGTGATCATGCACGGTGATGCCAAGAGGCTGGGCAATGTCAATGATGGTGCGGGTCATGTCGATGTCTGCACGTGAGGGCGAGGGATCGCCTGACGGATGATTGTGCACGAGGATGACCGCGGTGGCTGACAATTCCAGCGCGCGCCGCACAACTTCGCGCGGATAGACGGGTGTGTGGTCAACCGTGCCAACCTGCTGGACTTCATCACGAATCAACTGGTTCTTCTTGTCGAGAAAAAGGATGCGGAACTGTTCGCGTTCCTCGAAGGCCATCGCTGCGCGGCAATAATCAAGGACCTGCGTCCATGAGCCCAGCACAGCCTTGCCCCGAACCTGGCCGCCGGTCAGCGCTATGGCTGCGGCGTGAATGATCTTGAGGTCGGTTACGACATTGGTGCTCAGCCCCGGGATTGCTTCCAGGCGCATCGACGGTGCGGCGATCACTTCCGCCAGCGAGCCGAATTCGGCAAGCAACTGCTTGGCGAGCGGCTTTACATCACGCCTTGGTATAGAGCGAAACAGCAGCAGTTCGAGCAGTTCATAGTCGGCAAGGGGAGCCGCGCCATGCTGGCGGAATTTTTCGCGCAGCCTTTCCCGGTGGCCCGCATGATGGGGCGTCGATGGATTGAAGCCCTGCCTTTTCTCAGCCAACCCGGAGGAAGGGCCTGCGTCATCTTCCGCCATTTCAACCCTCGCACCAGTCCCGGCTTCTATGCATAGGGAGGGATAGTATAACCAGAAGGCGAAAGGGTAAATATCTCACAACCGGTTTCTGTGACGCCGACCGTGTGTTCATATTGGGCGGAAAGCGAACGATCACGCGTAACTGCGGTCCAGCCATCGGCAAGAACCTTCACGCCCGGCCTGCCCAGATTTATCATGGGTTCGATGGTGAAAATCATGCCCGGCTTGAGGCGAATGCCTTCGCCGCGCCTGCCGTAGTGCAGGATGTTGGGTGCGTCATGAAACAGCAGACCAACGCCATGACCACAGAAGTCGCGAACCACCGAGCAGCGCTCGCCCTCTGCGAATTCCTGAATGGCAGCGCCTATGTCGCCGGTCGTATTGCCCGGCCTGACTTCGGCAACACCGAGCATCAGGGCTTCCCAGGTGACCTCGATCAGGCGCTCGGCAGCGCGTTTGACATTGCCGACCGTATACATGCGGCTTGAATCGCCATGCCATCCGTCGAGCACGAAGGTCACGTCGATATTGACGATATCGCCATCGCGCAGCGGCTTGTCGTTGGGGATGCCGTGGCAAACGACATGGTTGATCGAGATGCAGCTCGATTTCGTGTATCCACGATAGTTGAGCGTGGCGGGAAAGGCACCCCGCGTGGCCCCGAACTTGAAAATGAAATCGTCGATCTCGGATGTGGCAATGCCGGGCTTCACGAGTGTCGCTACCGCGTCCAGACATTCCGCTGTCAGGCGGCAAGCGCGACGCATTCCCTCGAAGCCGGCCTCATCATACAATTTGATGGTGCCGGTGTTTTTGAGCGGGGCCTGGCTTGCGTCAATGTAGTTTTGCATCGAAATAACTCTTGTCGAACCGGTTTGACATTCTGGATACAGCATTTGGCCTTTCGAGGCCATTGCTTCAAGTGATTTGCTGCCGCCTTGGCCAATTTGCGCTATGGCCAGCGCCTGAAAAGGCGTTTAGAAACGACGGCAGGACGAGTCACGAAAGGCTGTTGTCAGTGCTGGCCATGGACGCCTGAGCCGCAATTTCCCACAACAAACCAGGGCATGCAAAAATGGGTGGTATCGGATTCGGCCTCGAGAAAATCGGCATCCATGCACAGCGCCATCCGGTTTTATATTCGCTACTGATCCTGATTGTCTCGGCGCTCGCAATCTGGAATGTGCCAAAGGTCCGGTTCGACGGCAATGTAACATCGGTACTGCCGGAAGAATCGGAAGCCTATCGAAACTATTTCGCGCAGAGCGATGCGTTTCGTGACTTTTCCCGGGACATCACGATCATTGTCCAGTCGGACAGGCTCATGACTGCCTCGGGCCTGGAAGACCTGCGTTACCTGCAGCTCGATATCGCCCTGAACGAGAATGTCGAAAATGCGACGACGATTTTCTCGACGCCTGATCCTGATCCGTCGACCGGTGAGATCAGGAATTTCTTTCCCGACACGTTTTCCGATGACGCAACGGCCGTTGCCGAAGTCAGGCGATTGGTGAAGACCTTTCCAGCGACCGCATCCCTGATCGCGCCGGAGCAGAATACTGCTGTCATCCTGGTTACGCTCAATACCGGACTGGCAAGTGATGATGGCAAGGTGTATGGCAGTTTCAAGGATCTGGAAAATGCGTCGAGGGATGCAGCGCCAGCCGACTTCAAACTCTATTTTTCCGGCCTCACGCCAATTGGCGTCACCATTGTCGGCGCACTTGTTTCCGATCAGTTCAAGCTTTCTGTAGTCGGGATGATCCTCGGCACGCTGATCGGGCTTTACGTCTTTCGCAGCCTGCTTGCCGCCATCATCTGCGCGATCCCGCCAGCCCTGACGGTGCTGTGGTCGCTGGGGCTTGTTGGCTATTTCGGAATACCAATCAATTATCTGTCCACCGTCCTGCCGACACTGGCGATGATCCTCGCCTTTGCCGATGGCATCGTGCTTTATTTCCGCTGGCAGGTCTCGAACAATGAAAACCCCGACCCGGATGCAAACCTCACCGATGCACTCGTCCGGGTGGGGCCTGCATCGGCATTGACCTCCATCACCACCTTGTTGGCCTTCCTGTCATTCTCCTTTGCCTCGGGCTCGGCCCTCAAGGAATTTTCCTGGCTTGGGATGAGCGTTGTCGCGCTGGCATTTCTGGCGGTGATAACCGGGCTGCCCGTTGCCATTCACTGGGCTATCCGCCTTGGCCTCGTGCGCCCGGGAACGGTACGCAAGACTTCCTTTTCAACGCTTGGCAGCCGCTTCTTTGCCTTCGTCAAGCCTCGGCCCGTTGTGCTGACAAGTCTGGCGCTCCTGATCGTTGCAGGACTTGGCGTGGTGCATGTGCTGATCCGCGCCGAATATCGCATTACCGATTACCTGCCGCTCAATTCCGAAGTGCGGACCGGCGAGGAAATTGCCAATGAGGTGATTGGCGGGCGGTCGCTGCTTTTCGTTTCCGTTCCTGTTGCAGAAGCGGGATCGCCATTCCTTCAGGCAAATCTTGACCGATTGGGCGAAGTCGAGACCGTGGTGAAGACGGTATTCAAGCCGGAACAGGTGTTTTCAATCCTGCAATTGACCAATCGGCTGGAAAGCCGCGCGGCAATCGACAATCTGGCAAAGACTGTTGATGAAGCGAAGTCGACCGCAAGATCAAGTTATGTCTCGCGCGATGGCAAGCAATTGCTGGTGTCAGCACGCATACCGTCGGGTCAGTCGATCCAACTGACGCTTGAGCAAATCGATGCGCTGCAAGCCGGTCTTGGCAAGCTTTCCTATGGCAAGGATGTGATTGTTACCGGCTTTGACGTGTTGATGGCGCGGGAATTCACGGGGCTTATCGGACAGTTGCGGACAAGCCTGCTGCTGGCGATTTTCCTTGGCGTCATCATTGTCGGCATTGCCACGCGCGCGCCCTATCTGGCGATTGCCGCGCTCACGCCCAATCTGTTGCCGGTGCTCGCGGTCGAATTCGCTGTCTGGCTGAAAGGTGGAACGATCAACCTGTCGGAAGTCATTGCGCTGACGATCGCGTTCGGGATAGCGATCGACAATGCGGTTCATGTCATCAATGTCTATACCTCGGAAAAACGCGCCGGTTTTGCGCCTGATATCGCGCTTGAACGGGCTGTCAAAGAGGTTGGTCCCGCGCTCGGCGCAAGTACCATGATCATCTGTGTGGCATGTCTCGTGACGCAGATTTCCAACCTGCC
>JAGRLM010000157.1:707-3705 GCA_020441795.1 Nitratireductor sp. | reverse complement strand
GTACTGCCTGCCAATATCCTGACAATCAACCGCCTGATGGCAAGGTTCGGGATGCGGAACTGAGATGACAAACAAGGAGCAAGCCGTGAAACTGAAACGAATTCTGGTGGCTTTGGGGCTTTGCGTCTCGTTTCTGGCAGCACCTGCCGCACATGCCGATGTTGCGGGCGATTTTCTTTCCGGGCTGGAGGGAAAGTTCCGTGGCAGGGGAATGGCAAAGATCCTCAACCGGGACAAGGCAGAGCCGGTTTCCTGCAAGGTCAGCAACAGCTATGACGCAGCCAAATCTTCTCTCCAGGTGGTTGGCGATTGTGCCAGTTCGCAAGGCAAGAGCAAGGTCTCTGGCAATATCAGCCATTCCGGTGACGCGGTATCGGGGGCATTCATCGGCAATATCGAAGGCTCGACAGTCACGGGCTCACGCGGCTCGGTCAGTGCTGGCCGACTTGTCATCAATTCCAACCTGGTGGACAATGCGACCGGAAATCTGACCCGCACGCGGCAGGTGATCAGGAAAGAAGGTGCCGGGTTTGTTGCCGAGTTCTACAGCTATGACAACAAGTCGGCGAAGTATGAGCTGAACGGGACGATGAACTTCACGAAAGGCTGACAGCATGGAAGAGAAACATGTTGATCCGGATCGCGAGCGCTTTGCGCGTTTCAAGGATTTGCCACGCGACCACCGCATCCACATGCTCAATCTCGTGCGGCTGAAAGAGACCGCTACCTATGATGACGGCATGATGGTGACTGGCCGGGAGGCCTATTCGGCCTATTCGCGCGAAAGCGCACCGATATTCCAGCGGCTCGGCGGTCGCATTGTCTGGAGCGGAAGTTTCGAGCTGATGCTGATCGGTCCGGAAAGCGAGCGCTGGGACCTGTGCTTCATTGCGGAATATCCCGATGCGGAAGCCTTCATCACCATGATCCGCGATCCGGAATACCAGAAGGCGGTGCGCCATCGCCAGGCGGCTGTGCTGACATCGCGGCTCATCCGGATGAAGCCGGGCGAAGCCGGGCATGGTTTCGGCTAGACAACTTTTACCCAGGTCTCGAGCGGCTCGCGGTCACTGCGAAGCGCGTTCACTGGTGCGGTTTCATCGCGATAGCCGATTGCTATTCCACAAAACAGCATGAGGTCATCCGGCATTGCGCAGAATTCCTGCACGGTTTGCGGATACATGGACCAGCATTCCTGGGCACAGCTGTCGAGGCCTTCTTCCTGAAGCAGCAACATGAATGTCTGCAGGAACATTCCAAGGTCCGACCATTGCGGTGGCCCCATCTGCCTGTCGACAAAGCAGAAGATCGCAGAAGGTGCTCCGAAAAAGCGGAAATTGTTGGCAAACCACTTCAAGCGTTCGGCCCGGTCTTCGCGGGCAATGCCCAAAAGCGCATACATGTCTTCTCCGACCTTGAAGCGGCTTGAGCGGTAAGGTTCCTTAAGGTCCGAAGGGTAGACGCGGTATTCGGCACTGTCGCCACCCTTGCGCGGATCGCCCCCTGCAATGCGGCTTTCCATCATGGCGCGGAATTCTTCCATTCTTTTGCCATTGAGAACCGCAACCCGCCAGGGCTGCAGATTGCCGCCGGATGGTGCGCGTGCAGCGCGTTGGAGAACGTCCAGAATGACAGCAGTTTCAACGGGCTTGTCCTGATATGCGCGGACCGAGAGCCGCCGATCAACTGCCTCGCTGACATTCATCACATGATCCTTCTGTTCCGCCATCGCGCGTTGCTTCGGGCATAGCCCGGTTTACGCCAACAAAAAAGCCCCGGCTAAAGAGCCGGGGCAGAAATCTGACTGTCGGACAGGCTGTGGAATTACCAGCAGCGCCGTACCCAGCGATATGACCAGCCATAGCCATTCCAGTAGCGCTGCTTTACCTTGCGGCAGCTGTAATAATAGCCATTGCCCTGTGAGTAATAGCCATAACCGCTCGCATTGGCGCTTGTCACGGGCGCCACAGTAGCGGCAGCTGAAAGCACGGCGAAGGCGAGGGTGGCATAGGTGGTCTTGCGAAGTTTGGTCATCTTGGTCTCCCGATTCGGTTTCGCAGTTCTACTTTTCGCGCATCGGAGAATCGAGGAAAGGTCGATTGCCGATGCATCATAGATGCCCCATTTCTTGCGTCCCCAGTGTGCAATCTGACACAGCATGATGCAACCCCGTTTGCCGATTGAGGGTAAATGTTTGAAATATTATCAGTTATTTTGCCGTTTTGCGACCTTGCATGGGCGCCTCTGCAGGCATAGCTGTCTGATTGTCGTGTGTGACGACGCCTGATTCCCATCTGATTTTCCAACCATTCCGGGGTTCCAATGTCTCAAGTGCCTAGCATGTATTCCATTTCGGTTCCGGTTTTCTCGGCCATGCTGAAAAGCCTCTCAGCCATTCTCGAGGCTGGCGAGAAGAACGCGCTCGAGCGCAATATCGATCCAGGCGTGTTTTTGAACGCGCGCCTGGCTCCAGACATGTTCACGCTGACGCGGCAGGTACAGATCGCAACTGACCATGCGAAGAATGCTCCCTTCCGCCTTGCCGGGCACGAGGCTCCGAAATTCGAGGACAATGAAGCCAGCTTTGCAGATCTGCTGGCGCGTATCGCGAAAATCCAGGAATTGCTGGCCGGGTTCAAGCCGGAAGATATCGACGGTTCGCAAGATCGCGCCATCGTGGTGAAACTGCCGCGGCGCGAATTGAACTTTACCGGCTTCGATTACTTGCAGCGCTTTGCCATTCCCAACTTCTATTTCCACGTTACAACGGCCTATTCGATCCTGCGCCACAATGGCGTGCCGGTCGGCAAGGTGATGTATCTTGGTGGGTGAGTGTTGAACAAGAGAAGCGTGTCGGTCGCGATGCGGTAGTCATTTCCCTGAAGCATCAACAAAAAAGGCCGCCCGAAACTAGGTTCAGGCGGCCTTTTTCATGTTCGTGGATTGCTTGCCGATCAGCTGCAGCCGCTGGTCGAGCCGCAGGTGTCGCACTTCTCGC
>JAGRLM010000157.1:0-697 GCA_020441795.1 Nitratireductor sp. | reverse complement strand
GCCGTTGCGCACCATGGTGAAGTTGCCGCATTCCGTGCAGCTGTTGCCGGTATAGCCCTGCATCACTGCGCGGGCGCGGCGCTCATTGGCTGCTCCCGATGGCGTTGCGGTTGCAGATGGCATGGCCGATGCTTCATCCGCCAGGCGCTCGATGATGGTTTCGACGCTGACTTCCGTCGTGGTTTCGACCGTGGTTTCCGGCTCGACGGCAGGCGTCTGGTAGTCGCGCTTGAAAGCGGCGGGTTCCTCGTTCAGCGACACTGCGAGAGACGCGACGCGTGCCGTCAGTGAACCACCGCTGCTCTTGGCCGTGACAACCGGACGGGAGGAGGGGGCTGATGTCCCTGCCTGGCCCTTCGGCTCCGCCGTGCCGCCCGCCTTCACGATGGAAAGCTTGTGGCCGCGGGTGAGGCCGGAAGATACCGGCTCGGAACGGCCTTCCTGCACCGACTTGCCCATCGGGGTGTTGGCGAAGTCGGACTGGTCGACATGGGCGAGGTCGTGGCGTCCAAGATAGGACACGGCGAGTTCACGGAACACATAATCGAGGATCGATGTTGCGTTCTTGATCGCGTCATTGCCGATGACCATTCCGGCTGGCTCGAAATTGGTGAAGGTGAAGGCCTCGACATACTCTTCCAGCGGCACGCCATATTGCAGGGCGAGCGAGACCGAGATGGCGAAGTTGTTGATTGAG
>JAGRLM010000156.1:2685-4225 GCA_020441795.1 Nitratireductor sp. | reverse complement strand
AGAATATCTGGAACGGATTGGCCCCATCAATGACGGCAGCCTCGATGGTCTCTTCCGGTATGCCGCGCAATGCGGCAGACAGGATCACCATCGCGAAACCGGTCTGGATCCAGACCAGAACGATCATCAGGAAGAAATTGTTCCACGGTATCAGCGTCAGCCAGGTCTGCGGATCGCCGCCAAACCAGACCCAAATGGCGTTGAGAACGCCGATCTGGTCCTGTCCTTCCGGACGGGTGTCATAGACGAGTTTCCAGATTACGGAAGCGCCGACAAAGGAAATCGCCATCGGCATGAAGATCAGCGACTTGGCAATATTGCCCCACCAGATGCGGTCCGTCAGTTGTGCGGCCAGCAGGCCGAAGGCCGTGGAAAGCGCTGGCACGACCACGAGCCACAACATGTTGTTGCGCATGGCTTCCCAGTATTTCGGCTCGCCGAACATTTGCCGGTAATTGTCCAGTCCGACAAATGCATAGTCCTGGGTTCTGTCGGTGAGCGACATGTAGAGCGTCGCGAAGACGGGATAAACGAGATAGAGGCTGAGCGCGAACATGGCAGGAAACAGGAAAAGCCACGGCCTGATCTGGTTCGCCCTGTTGATATTGCGCCCTGCATTGGGTCCGGATGCCGGAAACAGGAACCGGTCGAGAATGATGTTGGAGAAGTAGAAATACCCGATACAGCCGCCGACACCGACGATGATGGTGACAAGACCTTGCGTCAAAGGATTCATGATGTGCTCCCCCGTTTCCCGGAACCAACCCATTGGGAATCTTGGCAGATGGGCAGGCAATGCCTGCCTGGGATGGCCGCCCGGGCGAACCCGGACGGCTGTTCCACGCCCCGTGGAGACCTTACTTGGCTGGCCAGCTTGCCTGGACCGCGTCAGCCACATCCTTGGCCGACTTGCCGCCGACATAATCCACCATGCCGGTCCAGAACGTGCCTGCACCTACGGCACCTGGCATCAGGTCGGAACCGTCAAAGCGGAATGTCGTCGAATTCAGCAGGATGTTGCCCTGCTTCTTCAACGCGTCATTGGCATAGGCATCCGGATTGACCGACTTCAGCGGCGTCAGGAAGCCCGACTGCGCCATCCATACTTCATGCGCAATCGGCGTCTTGAGGAAGTCGATGAATGCACGTGCTGCCGGGCTGTCCTTGGTGATCATGGCAAGCGTGCCTGCACCCAGAACTGGCTTGCCGAGTTCGGCTTCCTTCGACTTGTAGGCAGGCATGTAGAAGAAGTCTGCATCCACGCCCAGTTTCGTGCCTTCAGGGAAGAAGGACGGAATGAACGACGCCTGGTGGTGCATGTAGCACTGTGGCGGCGAAGAGAAGAGACCCTTTGGCGAATCGCGGAAGTCGGTGGAGGCTACCGCACCCGCGCCACCGGCAACAAACTTGTCGTTGCGGGCGAACCAGCCGAATTCGTCAATCGCATTGATGACGACCGGATCGTTGAACTTCATTTCGTTGGAAACCCATTTGTCATAGTTTTCCGCCGAGGTTGTGCGCAGCATCATGTCCTCGACCC
>JAGRLM010000156.1:0-2676 GCA_020441795.1 Nitratireductor sp. | reverse complement strand
GTCGGTCGCCGGCCAGCCGGTTGCACCACCCGAACCAAGGCCGATGCACCATGGTGTTCCGCCATCCGCAACGATCTTCTCGGTCAGCGCCTTCAGGTCTTCCATCGACTGTGGCACTTCATAGCCTGCATCAGCGAAGTTCTCCGGCACATACCAGACCAGTGACTTGACATCGATCTTGTAGGGGAAGGCATAGAGTGCTGGCGCGCCATCCTTGCCCTTGTAGGTGCCAAGGCCGACCCAGCTTGAACCGGCGGCGTAGTTTTCGTTGAGCCAGTCGCGGGTTTCATCGCCAAGCGGCGTCAGGAAACCCTTGGAAGCCAGGTCCCCGATCAGGCCCGGCTGCGGCAGAACCGCGATGTTTGGCGGGCTGCCGCCCTCGACATCGATGACGATCTGCTGCTCGTAATTTTCAGAAGAGGCGTAGTTGACCTTCACGCCGGTCGCTTCGGTGAAATAGGCAAGCACGCTCTCAACCAGCGCCTGGTCGTCGCCGCGCCATGGGCCGAAGATCGACAATTCCTGGCCGTCCAGCTTGTGAGCGGCAGCAAAATCCTCATAGCTCTTCCAGTTGAAGCGGGCATCTTCGCCTGGTTTGAATTTCAGGTCTGCCGCATTGGCCGCGGCAAGCGAACCGCCCAATGCGATTGCAGCCACGCTTGCCAAAAGAATTTTGCGCATGATTTCTCCTCCGTTGATAATGGCCCCGCTGCCGGTTTCAGGCATCTGCAGGGGATGGGTCGGAATAACCCGCCCGCTAGCCGGTTGAGGCAGCAGGTCGGACATTTCGACAATTCGCTCCGGCCAAAGTTCTCCAAAGCGCTTTGGCTTGGCTTCCACCATGTATCCCGATGGCGCCTGCTGTCAAGATTATCTTTATCGTCAATTCTTGCAAGCCCGACGCCATCTGGCGACCGGAAGCCCTGCAGAATATTGCCCGTTGACCGAGGATGCCATCCAAATCTTCCGGTCTTGACGCGGCGGCGTTATCAGAGAAAGATGCTCAATCAAGCCAAAGCGCTTTGAATTTGGATTCGTGTTTCTGGACCTTGAATGAAACTGAAAGAGCTTTCCGATTTGTTGGGACTGTCGCAGACCACGGTCAGCCGTGCGCTGAACGGCTATCCGGAGGTCAGCGAGGAAACCCGGCGCAAGGTAAAGCTGGCTGCCGAGACCCATTCCTATCAACCGAGTTCCCATGCCAAGCGCCTTGCGACAGGACGAACCCACACGATAGGCCATGTGGTTCCCCTCAGCAGCCATGAAATGATCAATCCGCATTTTTCCGATTTCATCGCCGGTGCTGGTGAGGCCTATGCCCGCCTTGGCTATGACATGCTGATTTCCGTCGTGACGGAGGCGGACCAGGAAAGGGTATATCGTAACCTCGCCTCGGGCAGGAAGGTTGACGGCCTTATCGTCCATGGCCCAAAGGCGATTGACCCGCGCCTGGCATTGCTGAAATCGCTCGATATTCCGTTTGTCGTGCACGGGCGCAGCGATGATGCGCCTGACAGTTATTCCTGGCTCGATGTCAACAACCGGCGCAGTTTCGTCCGGGCAACCCAGTTTCTGGCCGATCTCGGCCATTCGCGCATAGCCTTGCTGAACGGGCTTGAGGACATGAATTTTGCCCGGCGTCGCCGCGCCGGATTTCTTGATGGTCTGGCCAGCCGCGGCATTGCGCCTGACCCTTCAATCATGTTTTCGGATGAGATGATCGAGCCAAACGGATACCGGCGCATGCAGCAATTGCTCGCAATGCCGGTCAGGCCCGACGCAATTCTCGCAGCCAGCGTGCTTTTGGCGATGGGGGCGGCAAGAGCCATTCAGGAGGCAGGCTTGAAGCCTGGTCGCGACATCTCCATTGTCACGCATGACGACCAGCTTTCCTTCCTTCGCGACCACAACGCCGTTCCCATGTTCACCGCGACCCGCTCTTCGATCCGCGATGCCGGCAGGCGCTGCGCCGAGATGATCATCGAACTGGCCAACAATCCGGACCGCGCGCCCATACAGGAGTTGTGGGAAGCCGAACTCGTGCTTGGTTCCTCAACGGGTCCTTCCTTGCACCTGGCGAAGTCTGCCAAGGCATTGTAACCAAAAATGTAACCCACACTCAGTCACCTCTTTTCCGGGAAAATCCAAAAATGCAGTTCAGGCGCAGCCAGTTTCCAGCCGGTTTCAATTTCGGCACGGCAACATCGAGCTACCAGATCGAGGGAACCAGTTTCGGCAAATGCGGAAGCTCGCATTGGGACACGTTTGCCGCCACGCCCGGCAATGTTGTTCGTGGCGAGAATGGCGACATCGCCTGCGACCACTATCACCGTTATGCCGAAGACTTCGATCTGGTGAAGAATGCCGGGCTCGATGCCTATCGCTTCTCCGTGTCATGGAGCCGGGTAATGCCGGACGGCACCGGAGCCGTGAATGACGAAGGGCTGGATTTCTACGACCGTCTGGTCGACGCCATGCTGGAGCGCAACATCAAGCCGTTCTCGACGCTTTACCACTGGGACCTGCCTTCTCCGCTTGCCGATCTCGGGGGCTGGCGCAACCGCGAAATCGGCAACTGGTTTGCCGACTATACCGAGGTCGTCATGAAACGGCTCGGCGACCGCATTCATGCGGCTGCGACCTTCAACGAGCCCTGGTGCATTGCCTGGCTCAGCC
>JAGRLM010000155.1 GCA_020441795.1 Nitratireductor sp. | reverse complement strand
AGCAGGGCAAGCGAACCGCTTACCAGCAGCCAGGTATGGATGAGGTTCAACAAGGCATGGCTGCGCTGGGCAACGGGATCCAGGCGTAACGTGCTCATTGGAACAGTCCCTTCGCGACCTTTCAATTCACTCCGGACTTAGGCGACGGCTATTGCGATATCAACTGCCGATGGGCCCGGAACATGCCATCATGGTGCCGGATTTCGAGGGCAGAAGCCGATGCGATGAAGTCTGCCCGTGCCAGTCTTCCTTTCATATGGCGATGCGTTGCAGTGTTTCCAACATGGTTAACGAATCGTAAGGCTGGGCATGATAGGCTCACGGCTCCATGATATTGCAGGTATCAACGCGGCGCTCACCCCGACTTGACCAACCAATTGCGGGACAAGAAATGAGACATGACACTTATTGGGGCTCCAGGCTCGCCAGATCGCTGATGGCGCTTTCGGTATTGGCAATGTCGGGCCAAACCATGCCTGCCCATGCCGAACCACCGGCCAAACAGCTTTTCGGGGCAAAGGCGCTGCCGGCAAACCTGCCTGTGCAGTCGGTCGGCTTTTATTCCAAGGGCTGTATTGCCGGCGCGCAAGCAATCCCCGTAGACGGCCCTGACTGGCAGGTCATGCGCTTGTCGCGCAACCGGCGCTGGGGGCACCCCGAACTGCTCAAGACCATAGAGGCGCTTTCCGTCAAGGCGCGTCAGGACGGCTGGAACGGGTTGCTGGTTGGAGATATTTCACAGCCGCGCGGCGGGCCGATGCTGACCGGTCACGCTTCGCACCAGATCGGACTGGATGCCGATATATGGTTCACCCCGATGCCGGACCACCGTCTGAGCTACAAGGAACGGGAAGAGACCAGCGCGATTTCGGTGCTGAAGCCCAACAGCTTTTATGTCGATGATGCACGGTGGAAGCCGCAGTTCACCCGGCTTCTGTACAATGCGGCCTCGTTTCCCCAGGTCGAGCGAATTCTGGTCCATCCCGGCATCAAGAAGAAATTGTGTGACAGCGTGAAAGGCGACCGGAGTTGGCTTGCCAAGATCAGGCCCTATTACGGCCATCACTATCACTTTCACCTGCGGATCAAATGTCCGGCAGGCTCGGGGAATTGCAAGCCGCAGGCTCCCGTCGCAAAAGGAGACGGATGCGACAAGTCACTCGATTGGTGGTTTACCGAGGGCCTGGTGCCGAAGAAACCCGCCAAGCCACCGAAGAAGCCCTCAAAGCCGAAACCGCCGCGCTATCTGACCTTGTCGGGAATGCCTGCACAATGTGCAACGATACTCAATGCCGATGACGTGCCCGCGACAAAAGCCGAATTTCGTACCCGAGAAACGGCTTTCAACGCGCCGGAGATCGAAATACCCAAGGTTGATCCCATGGCAATCCTGGCAAGCAAGCCGATAGAGGCGAGCAAGAACACTGTAGCGGCTGGTGTGGGCGCAATTCCGGCCAATGTGCCGGTACCCACGCCGCGCCCGGTTCGATAGGGCACAGCAATTCCCGGCAGGGATCAGGAAAGATCAGGCTACCGACACGCCGGTTCCAATCGGGCAGGAGACACCGGTTCCGCCGATGCCGCAATAGCCGTCCGGATTCTTCGCCAGATATTGCTGATGATATTCCTCGGCATAATAGAACGGGCCGGCATCACGGATTTCCGTGGTGATGCTGCGGGTGATGCCACCTTGTGCCAGTGCTGCACCATAAGTGCTGCGCGATGCGTTTGCGGCCTCCATCTGCTCCGCAGAAAAGGTGTAGATGCCTGAACGATACTGGGTACCCACGTCATTGCCCTGGCGCATGCCCTGGGTCGGGTCGTGGTTTTCCCAGAACACCTTCAACAAGCCTTCATAGCTGATTACAGCCGGATCATAGACCACCAGCACCACTTCATTGTGACCGGTAAGACCGGTGCACACTTCCTGATAGGTCGGATTGGGCGTCATGCCTGCCATGTAGCCGACGGCAGTAACATGCACGCCCGGCGTTTCCCAGAACTTGCGCTCCGCTCCCCAGAAGCAGCCAATGCCGAACACAGCCTTTTCCATTCCGTCAGGCCATGGCTCATGCAGGGAATGGCCGGAAACGAAATGGTGGGTTGCGGTGGGCAACGGCTCCGCTCTGCCGGGAAGCGCATGCGCTGCATCGGGAAGCTTGAGCTTGTGGTTGAACATGTCGAGCAGGAACATCTTGAACACTTCCAGTTGGGTTGACGTGCCTATTGGTCTTGGCGCGAATGAATGGGCCGCCGTCAGTCTCGAAAGCTTTCCTGCCAGCGGCGGCGGCGATTTCTTGCACCAAGGGCAAACAGGAATGCAAGAACAGCAAATACCGCCCAGGTTGGCGATTTCAACAGGGTAACAAAGACAGGATCCCAGACGAAGGGATACATCTTTTCCGCGACGAACTGGCGAACAGACTCAAGCGAACCCGGATTGAAGCGTTCCCAGTCGAGGTGAAGCGGCGTGAACACGACTGCCGAATCCGCGATGGACCTCGACAGGTCGAGAACACCCGATACCAGCGCCATGGCCAAACTGAGCAGGCTCAATATCCTGAACAATGCCCTGAACATCACGCCATCCCCGTTTCATTTCATGCAAATCTGAGTCATGCGATGGTTTCCACCGCTAACCGATCCAACGGACCCGCATCCCTTGCAAGTCTGATTTACCGGATCGTAACCCACTCCAAATCTAATGGCAGCCATGAGT
>JAGRLM010000154.1 GCA_020441795.1 Nitratireductor sp. | reverse complement strand
ATCTCGATGAAGCGCTGGAACAGCAGATCGACCCAGCCGCCGAAATAGCCCTGAATGGCACCCGCAGATACGCCGATCACCGCTGAAGCTGCCGTCAGGATCAGGCCGAACAGGACCGATATCCGGAAGCCGTAGATGGATCGCGCCAGCACGTCACGCGCCTGGTCATCGGTGCCAAGCCAGTTCCAGTTGCCCAGCGTGCAGGACGGATCTTCAAGCCCCAGTGCCAGGTTCTGGCAGCGCTCCTCTTTCGTGTAGAGCCAGGAGGGTTTGGAGGGAGCCGGCTCGGGTATCGCATTGTTGACGGTGCGGTACGAGTAGCGGATTGGCGGCCATATCGCCCAGCCATTGGCGGCGATTGCCTCGGCGATTTCGGGTATCTTGTAATCCGTTACCGGCAGGAAGCCCTCGTCGCCAAGGAAGGTTTCCTCCGGATAGTCCTTGATGACGGGTGCGTATATTTCGCCCTTGAACGAGACCAGGATGGGTCTGTCATTGGCCAGGAACTCGGCAAACATCGACAGGACGAAAAGCAACAGGAAAATCCACAGCGACCAGTATCCGCGCCGGTTCGCCTTGAAATTGTCGAGGCGCCGCCGGTTGATGGCGGTCAGGTTCAGCCAGTTGCCGCTCATACCTGCCTCGATTCAAAGTCGATGCGCGGATCAATCCAGGTATAGACCAGGTCGGACAGCAGCCCCACCAGCAGGCCCATCAGCGAAAAGATGTAGAGCGTGGCGAAAACCACCGGATAATCGCGCTCTATGACAGAGCGATAGCCCAGCAGGCCCAGTCCGTCGAGTGAGAAGATCGTCTCGATCAGCAGCGAGCCGGTGAAGAAGGCCGAGATGAACGCGCCCGGAAATCCGGCAATGACAATGAGCATCGCATTGCGAAAGACATGGCCATACAATACGCGGCGCTCGCTCAGTCCCTTGGCGCGTGCGGTCTGAACATATTGCTTGCGGATTTCGTCGAGGAAGGAATTCTTGGTCAGTAGCGTTGTTGTTGCAAAGGACGACAGCACCAATGCGGTGAGCGGCAATGCCAGGTGCCAGAAGTAATCGGGCGCCACAACGCCAAGGCAATAGCCCGCATCAAAGTCCGGACCCCATGGCTTGCAGCTGGCAGCAGTCAGGCCTTCCGAAAGCAGGCCACGCAGCGGAAACCAGTCCCAATAGGAGCCGCCCGCAAAAAGGATCACCAGAAGCACGGCGAACAGAAAGCCCGGAATGGCATAGGCGACAATCACCACGCCGCTCGTCCATACGTCGAAGGCGCTGCCATCCGATACCGCCTTGCGAATGCCAAGTGGTATCGAAATTCCGTAGGACAGGAAGGTGATCCACAATCCGAGCGAGATGGAGACCGGCATCTTCTCGATGATGAGGTCAACCACGGTGACCTTGCGAAAATAGCTCTCGCCAAAATCGAACCTGGCATAATTCCAGATCATGTTGCCGAAACGCTCGAGCGGCGGCTTGTCAAAACCGAACTGCTTTTCGAGCTTTGCGATGAACTCCGGGTCAAGCCCTTGCGCACCGCGATATTTGCCCGAGCTTTCGCCTGCATTGTCGAAGCTGTTGTCGCGCGCCATGTCCGATCCGCCGCCTGATACGCGATCGGTGGCGGAGCCTGCCTGCCCGGAAAGCTGTGCAATCACCTGTTCGATCGGGCCACCGGGAGCAAACTGGATCACGGCGAATGAAATCGCCATGATGCCCAGCATGGTCGGAACCATCAGCAGGATACGTCTGAGGATATAGGCACCCATGCCGCCGGTTCAGCCCTTCTTCATTGCCCTTGGCCAAGTCTCGCAGCCTTGGCCGTGTCGTACCACCAAAGGCGTTCAACTGGAAAGGCGTAGTCCGGTTTCGGTTCCTGCCAGGCAAACATGTCCCACCAGGCGACCCGGTGATTCGCCGCGTGCCAATTTGGAATCCAGAAATGCCCCGCGCGCAAGACCCGGTCGAGCGCACGAACCGCACTGACAAGCTCTTCGCGCGTCTGTGCCTTCTCGACAACGCCAATCAGCGCGTCAATGGCAGGATCGGCAATACCCGGATAGTTGCTCGATCCGTTCTGCCGTGCACTTGATGAATGAAAGTATCGCTTGAGCGCTTCGGCGGTCGGATTGGCCTCGAAAGAAAAGGCGAGCCCGACAAGATCGAAATCGAAGGTCTCGATGCGCGACTGGAACTGCGACGGATCAACCAGCCGGATCGTTGCATTGATCCCCATGGTCCGCATGTTCTGGGTATAGGGGCCCAGAATTCGCTCGAATACCTGCGAGCGTATCAACACCTCGATTGCCAGCGGTTCACCGCTTTCGTCCACCAGCACCGAGTTTTCCTTGCGCCATCCAGCCTTTTCAAAAAGCGCATCCGCCTTGCGAAACAGACTTCTGTCACGGCCCGAGCCATCCGTGACATTCTGTGTCACCGCCTCGCCGAACACTGTCGGATCAAGCTCGTCCCGCAACGGTTCCAGCAGGGCGAGTTCGTCCGGCGATGGCTTTCCGCGGGCCGCAAGATCGGATTTTTCGAACATGGAATGCGACCGCGCATAGGCGTCGTAAAACAGGTTGCGGTTTGTCCATTCGAAATCGAAAAGCGTTGCAATGGCCTGCCGCGTCAGCGGATTGGCAAATTTCCGTCGTCTCGTGTTTACCGCCCATCCTTGCAACGATGGCAGCTTTTCCGAACTGAACTCGGCGCGTTTCACCCTTCCATCGACAACGGCAGGGAAAACATATTCGGTTGCCCAGACCTTGGAGGTAAATTCCTCGCGCCAGCGAACTTCGCCCTTCTTGAATGCCTCGAAGGCGGCGGTCCGCTCCTGGAAGAAATCGATCCGCAAGCGGTCAAAATGGTCAATGCCGCGCGACACCATCTGCTCGGCGCCCCAATAGTCGGCACGTCTTTCATATTCGATGAACAATCCTGCCTGGAAACGGCCGACCTTGTAGGGGCCTGATCCTGGTATGGGCTCCAGACCCGTGTCATCGAACGCACGACCCTTGAACCACGCCTCGGAAAAGACCGGTGCGCTCGAGGCTATCGCAAGAATGGCCCTTGCCGATTGCTTGCCATTGAAGCGAAGGACAAGGTCAAGCTCTGCCTCCGCTCGCGCTTCTTCCAGATTGACCAGGTCGAGCGCAAGCTGCGGGTGGCCATTGGCCTTCAACTGGTTCAGCGAAAACGCGACATCGGCGGCTGTCACCTTGTTGCCGTCGGTAAATCGTGCCTCCTGCCGCAACCGGAAACGATATTCGTTGCGATCTTCCGAGATGGTCACTGTTTCAGCCAGCAATCCGTAAATTGCATCCGGCTCGTCCCAGGCCGATGCCATGAGCGTATCGAAACACAATTCCATTCGCGGAGGCGCTTCACCCTTGAGAACGAAGGAGTTCAGCGTGTTGAAGGTCTGGACATTCTGGTTGAAGGCCCAGTTCGATGGCGAGAAGGCAAATGTACCGCCCTTCGGCGCGTCCACCGCATAGCTGAATCGCCGTGCATCAGTTCCGTATTTCAACTCGCCGAAAGCCGAGAGGCCATGCAGGAGCTTTCCTGTCGGATTGGCCGCCAGCGTTGGCCTGGAGGCTGCCAGTCCAGCCATGGCCGCAGCAGTCCCCGCCGAAGCCAGCTTGATGAATTCCCGCCGGGTAAAGCGGTTGAAGCCGATGCTCAACGGCTACCCTCCATCGCCTTTTCGATCTCGGTGTCGATCCACAGCGAATAGAGGTCGACACCGGTATAAAGCGGCTGTGTCGGAGGAAACTGCAACTTGCGCCACCATGAAAACCAGGCCTTGGGATTGTACCACATCGGGATTGCGTAATAGCCATTGAGCAGAACCCGGTCGAGCGCGCGCGTCAGCGCCACCAGTTCAGCCCTGTCGGGGGCGGCGATGATGCGCTCAACAAGATCATCAATGACCGGATCCTTGATGCCGGAATAATTGCGCCCGCCGGGCTTGTCCGCAGTTTGCGAACTCCAGTATTCCCGCTGCTCATTGCCCGGTGATAGCGATTGCGCTGTCGATATCATCGACATGTCGAAATCGAAATTGTCGATCCGGTTCTTGTATTGCGCGCTGTCGACGATCCGGATCGTTGCCCTGATGCCGAGCGGACGCAGATATTCGACCATCGGAATGCCAACCCGTTCGTCGGTCGGGTCATTGCCCAGGATTTCGATCTCGAACTGCTTTCCCGACGGGTCCAGCAACAGGCCGCCCTTGAAGGTGAAGCCGGCATCCGTGAAAAGTTTCAACGCCTCACGCTGGTATTTGCGGGTCTCGGCCTGACCGCCATGCACCGGTAGCACAAACGGCTCATCAATCACCGCGTCGGCAATCCGCCCGCGATAGCCTTCCAGAATTTCCCTTTCACGGCCCTGCGGCAGGCCTTCTTCAGCCTGCAATTCACCACCCTCGAAATAGCTGTTCGTGCGTGTGTAGAGCCCGTAGAACAATGTCTTGTTCATGCTCTCGAAATCAAAGATCA
>JAGRLM010000153.1 GCA_020441795.1 Nitratireductor sp. | reverse complement strand
CGCTGCTTTTCATCAAGATCGGTATTGGCAAGCAGTTCCGCCATGCCAATCACCCCGTTCATGGGAGTGCGGATTTCATGGCTCATATTCGCCAGGAATTCGCTCTTCGTGCGGTCGCCGGCTTCGGCCTTTTCCAGAGCCACTTCCATAACGCGCTGGCGTTTCTTCTCTTCCGTCACATCACTGCGAATATCGACAATATTGCCATTCGTGGTGCGATAGACAGATATCCTCGTCGTCACTCCGTCGTCGCGCGCGATATCAATCGGATGGTCCGATGCCAGGGCTTCGGAACGGATTTGAAACTGGCGATTTCGCCATGCAAGCCGCTCGGAAGATGAACCGCCAATATTTCCGTCCACCGAAATCTGTTCGATCATCTGATTGAAAGTGATGCCCGTTTCAATTTTCACACCCAGCTGTGCCATCGCGGTTCGAAAGGCCCGATTGGCAAGAACAAGCGTGTCATTCTGGTCGAAGAGCAGAAACTGGTCACCCAGTGCATCAATGGCATCCACAAGCTGGACCCGGAGAATATTGGCATCTTCCCTTGAAGCGGAAATTGCCCTTTCCCGTTCCCGAAGCCGGTTGATCATGGCACTGATACTGTCACCCAGAACACCAACTTCACACGAACAGTCGAGATCGGAAATGTTGGATTCAAGGCCTTCAGCCACGGCCTGCACAACATCTTCCAGCTTGTGCAGGGGACGGGTCAGCATCTTTCCCATGGCAAAGAAGATCAGGCCGCCAATGGCGGCGGTCCCCATATTTGCCATATGGAACCAGAGATTGATCGTGGCACCCTGCGCCAATTGCAGGACTGCACTGGAACAAAGGCTAAAGAGAGTAGCTGCAAGTGAAAAACGCACAGGTATGCTGTTGATTCCAGCGCCCTTGGCGCGAAGAAACCGGTATGTCATGTCTGAAGTCATCCGCGAATGTGGGGCAATCTCGGTGGGGCCGAAATGCGGTCTGATGGCAAATAGCCTGGCATGCTGACGTTAAGTCAAGGTTACATTCTTTGCGAAATTGCCGGTAAAAGCGGCAGAAAACGCCGATTAGGCTTGAAATTTCAACACAGAAGGCCCATCCCCTAGACAGGGGCGGAGTAAAGGCTGATCCAGGATTGACGCTTTTGGTTCCGAGAATTTTCCAGGTGATTGTGCTTTTCGCGACGGTTTTGCTTGCCGCTTTTTCGGTTGGCAGCGCTGCGCCGCATATTGTTGTGGATATGCGATCAGGCAAGGTGCTTTCACAGAAGGAAGCATTTGATCGCTGGTACCCTGCTTCACTGACAAAGCTGATGACTGCCTATACCGTCTTCAAGGAAATCAAGGCCGGTCGCCTGACCTTGCTGTCTCCGGTGAAGGTAAGCGAATACGCCTTGTCCTCACCTCCAAGCAAGATGGGATATCCGGTCGGCACCATTCTCAACGTTGATACGGCCATCAAGATCCTGATGGTAAAGTCGGCAAATGACATTGCTACAGCGATTGCCGAATCCGCAGCTGGCAGCGAACAGGCATTTGTTGCGAAGATGAATGGCAATGCTGCCGCCCTCGGCATGCGGGACACGCATTTCGTCAATGCCCATGGCCTGCATGATCCCAACCAGTACACAAGCGCCCACGACCTTGCCTTGCTAGCCATGGCAATTTCCCGGGAATTCCCGTCCTATGCCGGATATTTTGCCGTTCCCGCCATCCAGAGCGGCAAGCGGATATTGCAAAATCACAATCCGCTCCTGCAACGCTTCGATGGCACCACCGGAATGAAGACCGGATTTGTCTGTGCGGCAGGCCTGAACATCGTCGTGACTGCAAAACGCAATGGCAAGAACCTGCTGGCTGTCGTTCTGGGCGGACCGACGGGTCAGGAGCGCAATGTACGCGCGGCCATGTTGCTGACGGCAGCATTTTCCCAAAACCAGTTTTTCATCCGCACAAAGCTCGACACGATGAAACCGGTTGGCCCAGTAAAACGCACACCTACCGACATGCGCGATACGGTTTGCAAGAAACGCACAAACTCGAATGCCGACAATGACGAGGACAGCAATGACGGCAATGGTGTCTTTGCGATGAAGCAGCCAAGCCTTGATGATTTGGAGGCGAAATATCTCAAGCCCAAGGGCAGCAATACTCGCGTTGTTCCAATTGTCCTGGGAAACGCTACCGGGCCAGACCCGTTCGGATTGCTGCCCAGGGCCGAGGAAAATGTTACGAGTTTCGTGAGCAACGACAATGGCGCGGTTGCCAATGATGCGGACAAATCGACTGATTGGCCGGTGGTTGAGGGAACGAAAGCCATGAAGGTGCCGCTGCCTGCTGTCCGGCCAACCCCAACTGCAAACTGATCCTGCGGCTTCAGCTTGCAATGAGGCCGGACATCGGGCAAACCGCTACGGCAGTCAACACGGTATAGAGCGGTTTTCATGGTTTCCTCGTCTCCTGTTCCACCTCGCGCAGTCGACCATCTTGTACTTCCGGTTCAGGGGCTCGAGATCGCGCGCAGCCGTCACTTGGCTCTGGGTTTCAGTGTTGCGGCAGATGCCCGCCATCCATTTGGAACCGAAAATGCCTGCGTTTTTCTGGCCGATGGCACCTATCTGGAACCGCTAGCCGTCGGTCATCGCGAAACCTGCGAGGCGGCCGCAATCAAGGGAAATGTCTTCGTTGCACGAGATCAGGCATACCGGTTCCGCCGGGGGCAGGACGGATTTTCCGCCATCGCATTTGCCAGCCATGATGCCGGCGCAGACCACAAGCGCTTCGGCAAACTCGGGTATTCTGCCGGCAAGATGCTGAAATTTACCCGTGTCTTCGAGGATGCGGCGGGCAAAAAAGACAAGGGCGAGTTTCGCCTTGCATTTGCTGCCGACCTGCGCGCTCCCGATTGCTTCCTGTTTACCTGTGAGCGATTGAACGTGCCAAAGACGGATCGCTCGGCGCTGGAAAAACACGACAATGGTGTTTTCGGCGTTCGCGAGATCGCCTTTTGCGAGACCAATCCGACTGATTTTCAGTATTTCCTGCAGGACGTTGCATGCCAGCGCGAGGTCAATGCGCATTCCTTCGGGATGGAGATCGCCGCTGCCAATGCCAATTTGGCCGTTTATTCGGCTGAAGGCATGAAAGCCTGGTTCGGTTCCGGCGGCAATTGCGGCCACTCGCGTGGCTTGCGGTTGAAAGCAGTAGTTTTCAAGGCCGCGAATCTGGACAAGCTGCGAAATCTGCTGAAAGGCAAAGGCGTTTCATGGCGCGAGCACGCGGGCAGGGTGATCGTTGATTCTGCTCCGGGGCAAGGCGCGATCTATGCATTCGAGGAAAGCAAATGACCAAGGCAAATAGCAGCGTTACCGTTGGCAAGGCGGTATTTTCCAACACGGCTCCGCTTTCGCTGATCGCAGGGCCGTGCCAGCTTGAAAGCCGCCAGCACGCCTTTGACATGGCGGGCGCATTGCAGGAACTGACCAATGCGCTTGGTATCGGTTTTATCTACAAGACCAGCTACGACAAGGCCAACCGCACCAGCATCGGCGCCACGCGCGGCTCCGGCCTGGATGCAGCCATGCCCATCTTCGATGATTTGCGCCGGGAATTGGGCGTTTCGATCCTGACCGATGTCCATACCGCCGAACAATGCGCCCTCGTGGCTCCCCATGTTGACGTTCTGCAGATACCGGCATTCCTGTGCCGCCAGACTGATCTGTTGGTCGCAGCCGCGAATACCGGGGCCATCATTAATGTCAAGAAAGGCCAGTTTCTGGCTCCATGGGACATGAAGAACGTGGTTGCCAAGGTCACTGACAGTGGCAATGCCAATGTCCTTGTTACCGAGCGCGGTGCCAGCTTTGGCTACAATACGCTGGTGTCAGACATGCGCGCCCTGCCAATCATGGCGCGCGAGACCGGCGCGCCGGTTATTTTCGACGCGACCCATTCCGTCCAAAGTCCGGGCGGGCAGGGCGGTTCGTCGGGCGGCGACCGTACCATGGTGCCTTATCTGTCGCGGGCCGCAGTGGCTGTGGGTGTCGCGGGCGTATTCATCGAAACCCATGATGATCCGGAAAACACCAAATCATCAGATGGTCCGAACATGATGAACCTCTCCGACATGCGCGGCCTTCTGGAACAACTGATGGCAATTGATGCCGTGGTGAAGCAGGGCTGATCTCAGCCGCGATCGCCCTTCTGGCCGAACCGTACAAATCCGCTTGACGCCACCGGGCGCAGGGCCTGTCCGCTCTTGAGTTCGGAGATGCGCGCATCATAGCGCAATGCAAGACAGGTTTGGTCAGCTCCGCAACTGTCGCGCTCCCGAAGCCATTGGTCATGGCTGCGGGCTAGCAACTGGCGTTGCGGCCGGGTCCTCGCATTGTTTTCGATCCCCGCTTGCAGCCTCGCCAGATTGTCATCTGCAATCAACAGCGCTTCCGAATTGCAAATCTCGAATTCGGCGGGCTTGCTGGCCGTGGCGCAGTTGACGGTCCCAGCCATCGGCTCGGCCCTTGCATCGCCCACTGCCAGGCTTGCTGCCAGGATTGTCGCCAACGTCAAACCCAATGCCAGTGGAAGGCCGGAACGCATCAGGCGCTCGGTTGTGCCAAAGGGCGAAAAAGGTTGCACTGCTGATTGCCTTCGAGCGCCAAAAACAGAAAGGGACATCGGTTAATCCTCATATGCGGATTGAATAATGGTGTGGTTTGAGAACTGGTGATCGGCAATTCCAACTCTCCATACCGCTGGATCTGGGGATTGATTGTGGAGTTGGGCAGGCTGGAAAGTGGCAAATTCCGGGAAATAATGCGGCTGACAAATTGCTTCTGTCATGTTGTGCAGGTAGAAGCAGCGCCAACCAAATACACATCCGTGAGGACCACCATGACTGCAATCATTGATATCACTGGCCGCGAAATACTCGACAGCCGCGGCAATCCGACTGTGGAAGTCGATGTCATTCTCGAAGACGGCTCCATGGGGCGCGCAGCTGTGCCATCGGGTGCGTCGACCGGCGCACATGAGGCAGTTGAACTTCGTGATGGTGGTGCCCGCTATCTCGGCAAAGGCGTGCAGAAGGCGGTAGCGGCGGTCAATGGCGAACTGTTTGATGCGCTCAGCGGCATGGAGGCCGAAAACCAGATGGCAATCGACAAGCTGATGGTCGAGCTTGATGGTACGCCCAACAAGTCCCGCCTTGGTGCCAATGCAATCCTGGGCATTTCGCTTGCTGTTGCACGGGCTGCCGCAGAAGCTGCCGCTCTGCCCCTGTATCGCTATGTTGGTGGTGCCGGCGCGCATGTGCTGCCGGTTCCAATGATGAATATCATCAATGGCGGTGCCCATGCCGACAATCCCATCGACTTCCAGGAATTCATGATCATGCCGGTTGGCGCATCCTCGCTGGCAGATGCGGTTCGCATGGGTTCGGAAACATTTCACACATTGAAAAAGGCGCTCAAGGACGCCGGACACAATACCGGCATCGGCGATGAAGGCGGCTTCGCGCCGAACCTGAAAAGCGCCAAGGCTGCACTCGACTTCATCATGGGTTCCATCGAGAAGGCCGGATACAAACCGGGCGAAGACATGTTCATTGCGCTTGATTGCGCGGCAACGGAATTCTTCAAGGACGGCAACTATGTCTATGAAGGAGAGAAAAAGACGCGCGATCCCAAGGCGCAGGCAAAATACCTGGCGAGCCTTGCCGCAGACTATCCGATCATTTCCATCGAAGACGGCATGGCCGAGGATGACTGGGATGGCTGGAAGATGCTCACCGACCTGATTGGAAAGTCCTGCCAGCTTGTCGGCGACGACCTGTTTGTCACCAATTCAAGCCGCCTCCGCGATGGCATTCGCATGGGCGTGGCCAATTCCATCCTGGTGAAGGTCAATCAGATTGGAACACTGAGTGAAACGATTGACGCCGTCGAGACAGCGCACCGCGCAGGCTACACATCTGTCATGTCCCACCGCTCCGGCGAGACGGAGGATTCAACCATCGCCGATCTGGCTGTTGCCATGAATTGCGGGCAGATCAAGACCGGCTCGCTTGCGCGTTCCGACCGGCTGGCCAAATACAACCAGCTTATCCGTATCGAGGAAGAGCTGGGCCCCGTCGCCCATTATGCGGGTAGGGACATTCTGCGTCAGCACTGAGAATTTCCACACGCTGCTTGCCCTTTGGTGGCGGGTCCTGGGGCCCGCCATTTTTGTTGGCATTTTTCAGTTTCGGTAAACCTGCCGTTAAGCCTGTTACGCCACATTGGAGCAGGTTCCAATTGTATCGAGTACAGGGGCAGCATCTTGTCCACCCGCCAGAAAAAGAACAGCCGTCTGCAGAGGTTCGTGATCCCTGCCGTCTGCGCAGTTCTCACAGCATATTTTCTCCACCATGCCTGGTCCGGCCGCTACGGGCTGGAAGCATCGGCGCGCATTGCCGATGACGAAACGCGACTGGAATATGAACTGGTTCGATTGAAATATCAGCGCCAGGAGCTTGAGGGGCGGGTCCGACTGTTGCGCGACGGCACGCTCGAACAGGACATGCTGGATGAGCAGTCGCGCCGCATGCTAGGGGTCACCGCTCCCAATGAAATCATCATCATCCGTTGAATTAACCGAAAACAGGTTAATTATTGTCATTTAACCGATTTTTGTTGTCAGGCATGGTTGCAAGACATGCATTATTTGCATTTGTAAACCGGCAATCATGCAATATGTTCGTGACGGAGAAGGCGATGCTCGAAGCCACGATTTGAGGCCGATCACCGTCAGGAGGAATGGAATTTCGCACCAGTCGCGCGAAATTGCCCAGTGAGGGAGAAGGCAGATGGCTGCAAAGCCTGGCAAATCCACTGCATCGTCAAAATCGTCAGCTGCCAGCCATGGCGGCACACGTTCCGCGCCAAAGCCGGTAAAATTCACTCGCGATCAGGAGATGGATGCCTATCGCATGATGCTTTTGATCCGTCGCTTCGAGGAGAAGGCCGGTCAGCTTTACGGCATGGGCTTCATCGGCGGTTTTTGTCATCTTTATATCGGTCAGGAAGCCGTGGTCACCGGTATGCAGATGGCCATCGGGGAAGGTGACCAGGTAATCACGGGTTACCGTGATCATGGCCATATGCTGGCTTGCGGCATGGATCCGAACGGCGTGATGGCGGAATTGACCGGACGTCGAGGCGGTTTGTCGCGCGGCAAGGGCGGCTCCATGCACATGTTCTC
>JAGRLM010000152.1 GCA_020441795.1 Nitratireductor sp. | reverse complement strand
TCGGTCTTGCCCTTGGCCTTGTGATTGTAGATCTGCCAGTGACCGCGTGCCATGTGGTACTTGCAGGCAAACAGCGGCTTGCCGTCCAGCACGCCGATGCGCCAGTCAAAGGATGTCGGCAGGAATTCCTGCGCCAGGATGATGAACGAATCCTCCAGCATCTGCGATGCCTTCTGCTGGTATTCGCCCGCATCGCGGACCTTGATGACACCGCGCGAAAAGGATCCGTCCGGTATCTTCAGCACCAGCGGAAATGCCAATTGCGTCTGCATCTCCTTCATGTTCGCCTTGGTGATCAGCAGGGTCCTTGGCGTGGCAATCCTCGCCCTTGCCATGGCTTCATGCAGATAGACCTTGTTGGAACATCGCAGGATCGAGACCGGATCATCGATCACCGGCATTCCCTGCGCTTCGGCAGCCTTTGCGAAGGTGAAGGTGTGGTTGTCGATATTGGTGGTCTCGCGAATGAACAGCGCATCAAAACTCGACAATCGCTCGATGTCCCTGGCACCAATGACCTCGGCCTGGATATTCATCTTGTCGGCAGCGCGCATGAAATGCCTGATCGCCTGTTCTGTTGAAGGGGGAAACTCCTCCTTCGCATCAAACAGGATTGCCAGGTCAAAACTGGTGCGCTTTCGCCGAAGTGATGGGTTGCGCCGGTTCTGGCAGAACTCCGCAAGGCCTGCGACAAAGCGGGCTATATCGGACTGTTGCACCGATGCGATCGACAGGGGCCAGATGTAATCGACGCTCCACCCATCCTTGTGCCGTGCCAGCAGCACTTCGAGCACCGGTGCCGGAAACAGCCGCCAGGCACGCGCTGCCATCGGGCGCGACCATTCCTCTCCGGAACTGCCGAAATGAATTTCGATGGCATGCTTGTCGAGCTTCGAATTGGCGAGTTCGGCCGGGATCCGGTCCTTCACCAGTGCCGTCAATTCGCCGAGGTAGTCCTTGTACAGCTTCTTCCAGATCAGGCCTGTTACCGTATCGATACTGGGCATGGCGCGCTGTGCACGAGCCCTTGCCAGCAGCGAGACATAATAACCCTGGCTGAGATAGTCATCGACCGGGCACAGGTTGATAACCTGCCGGACGCCGATGGCGATTTCCGGCTTCGACAAATATTCCGATGCCGTGGCCATTCGGATGTTGAGCTGTGCCACGGCCTCTTCCAATGGCTTGCGGTCCTGCTGTCTTCCCACCACGATCAGAATCGAGGGCTGGCGCAGTGCAAGCACCGGACTGCCATCCGCATTGTGCAGCACCTTTTCCATTTGCACATGATCGCCACTCGCATTGCCTCTCGGCCTGACGATCTTGCGTGTCGCATAGCCCTGGCGTTGGTGGAACTCTTGCGCCGCAATATTGTTGATCGGCACATCAAGGCGAATGCTGGCGCAACCACGCCTTGCCGCTTCCGCCTCGCAGGCCGCGAGCAGGTCGCGTCCGATCCCGTGACCGCGCATTTCCGGCGCTACTGCAATCGAGTGAAGGCGCGCCCTGGCAACATCCTTGCGAAAATGGGTGAGGGCATAGCCGCTAATGCCGCCATCGTCAGACACCGAAACCATCAGCAATTGGCTGGCCAGGCGTATGGCCTTCGAAAAGGACCGGCCGGACAGCCGACCATACGGAAAACTTGCGCTCACGATGGTTTCGAGAGCAGGAATATCAGCCATTTCGGCATTGCGTATGTGGGGCATGGAAAAGGGTCCGGGGTGCCAGTTCACCCATTTTCGTCAAGCGCTGCAATTGTGGCGGAATTGGCGCAAAAGCTACTTCCTTGCAAAGGCATTTGACATTCATGATCGGCCCAATCTATCGACTGGTCAAAATTCGCCAATCGGCATGACACTACCGGAGTGGAAACCCGCCATGAAAGAGATGTTGGAAACCCTTGCAGCGCTGGTTCGCAAGGGTGGTGAAATTGCCATGCTTCACCATGGCCGTTTGTCATCGGTAGAGCACAAGGCCGACAATTCACCGCTGACCGAAGCCGACCTTGCCGTCGATGCCTTCCTCTGCGAGGAACTGGCACGGCTTTTCCCTGATATACCGGTGGTGACAGAAGAACGTGCAGCGACCCATGCGGCAGGCTTTGCCGGCAGCCGGTTCTTTCTGGTCGATCCCATCGATGGCACCAAGGAATTTGTCCAGAGCCGTGGCGAATTCACGGTAAATATAGGCCTGGTCGAAAATGGTCTGGCCGTTGCCGGTGCGGTTTGCGCACCTGCTGTAGGTCGCCTGTTTGCTGGCGCTACATCGATTGGTGCTTTCGAGGAACCGTTTTCTGGCGGTGAGCGGCGCAACCTCTCCACCAAGCCCGTCGACAACAATGCCCTGGTGGTGGTGGCAAGCCGCTCCCATCTGACAGCCGAGACACAGGCATTCATCGACGCAAATCACGTTGCCGATCTTGCCAATGCCGGTTCGTCGCTCAAGTTCTGCCTGCTTGCCAGTGGTGAGGCGGACCTTTATCCCCGTTTCGGGCCAACCATGGAATGGGACACCGCCGCAGGTCATGCGGTTTTGTCAGCGGTTGGAGGATCAGTGGAACAAATTTCCGGGGAACCGCTGGATTATGGCAAACCCGACTATCGTAATCCATTCTTCATAGCCTATACACCGGGCACGATATTCCGGCAGGCTTGACAGGCCGCAGGGCCGTGAAACAGGACGTTTGAACAAGCGGAAGCGAGATATGCTGACACATTTGCAAAGGCTGGAAGCCGAGAGCATTCATATCATGCGGGAAGTCGCTGCCGAGGCGGAAAATCCGGTGATGCTGTATTCCATCGGCAAGGACAGCGCGGTGATGCTTCATATTGCGATGAAGGCATTCTATCCTGCGCTGCCGCCATTTCCCCTGCTCCATGTCGACACGACCTGGAAATTCCGCGAGATGATTTCGTTTCGCGACAACATCGTGGCAAAGCTCGGTCTCAAGCTCTTTGTTCATACCAATCAGGAGGGACTTGCCCAGGGCATTGGCCCCTTCACCCATGGTTCGGCAATTCATACTGACGTGATGAAGACGCAGGCGCTCAAGCAGGCACTGGACAAATATGGTTTTGATGCTGCCTTTGGCGGTGCGCGCCGCGACGAGGAAAAGTCACGAGCGAAGGAACGCATTTTCTCGTTCCGCTCCAAGGATCACCGCTGGGATCCCAAGAACCAGCGCCCGGAATTGTGGAAGACCTACAATGCCCGCAAGGCACCGGGGGAATCGATCCGCGCCTTTCCGTTGTCCAACTGGACCGAACTGGACATCTGGCAATACATCTATCTGGAAAACATCCCGCTCGTGCCGCTGTATTTTTCAGCCGAGCGCCCGGTTGTCGAGCGGGACGGTACATTGATCATGGTCGATGACGATCGGATGCCGCTGAAGCCCGGGGAGCAGCCGCAAATGCGAAAGGTGCGTTTCCGCACGCTTGGATGCTACCCGCTGACGGGTGCCGTGGAGAGCGAGGCAGACACGCTGACCGCCATCATTCAGGAAATGCTCTTGACGACAACCTCGGAGCGTCAGGGTCGGGTCATCGATCACGATCAATCGGCATCGATGGAAAAGAAGAAGCAGGAAGGATATTTCTGATGGCCCACCAGTCCGACCTGATTGCCGAGGATATTCTCGCCTATCTGAAGAGCCATGAGGAAAAATCGCTTCTGCGCTTCATCACCTGCGGCAGTGTTGATGATGGCAAGTCCACGCTGATCGGGCGAATGCTGTACGAGTCGAAAATGATCTTCGAGGACCAGCTGACCGCCTTGCAGTCCGATTCCGCCCGTTTCGGCACGCAAGGCGAAGGCATTGATTTCGCCCTGCTGGTCGATGGCCTTGCCTCGGAGCGCGAGCAGGGCATTACCATTGACGTTGCCTATCGTTTCTTCTCGACGGATCGTCGCAAGTTCATCGTGGCCGACACCCCCGGCCATGAGCAATATACCAGGAACATGGCTACAGGTGCATCCACTGCCGATCTTGCCATCATTCTAATCGATGCGCGCAAGGGCATACTGACCCAGACCCGCCGCCACTCCTATATCGTGTCGCTGCTTGGAATTCGCCATGTAGTGTTGGCGGTCAACAAGATGGATGCGGTGGAATATTCCCGCGATGTCTATGAGACCATCACCCGTGACTATGCCCAATTCGCCTCTGGCCTGGGCAAAGACGGAAAACCGCCTTTTGAAATCGTATCCATCCCGGTTTCGGCGTTGAAGGGCGACAACATTGTCGAGCCCAGTTCCAACATGGACTGGTATCGCGGCCCCGTCCTGCTCTCGCATCTTGAAACAGTGAAGGTGGATGACCTTGCAGAGAGCCAGCCTTTCCGCCTGCCGATACAATGGGTGAACCGTCCTGACAGTTCGTTCCGCGGTTTTGCCGGACAGATTGCAAGCGGTGTCATCAGTCCTGGCGAACGCATTCGTGTCCAGCCATCGGGACGCGAAAGCACAGTTGCCCGCATCGTGACGCAGAGCGGCGATCTTGAACGCGCGGTTGCCGGCCAGTCCATCACGCTGACGCTCAACGACGAGATTGACATCTCGCGCGGGGACCTGATCTCACCCGCACTTTCGCCAGCCGAGGTGGCCGACCAGTTCGAGACCACCATTTTGTGGATGGCTGATGAACCCATGCTTCCCGGCAGGCCGTATCTTCTCAAGATCGGTCCCAAGACCATTCTTGCGACCATCACGGCGCCGAAATACCAGGTCAATGTCAATACATTCGAACATATCGCCGCGACGAAACTCGATCTCAACGAGATCGGAGTTTGCAACATTGCGACGGATCGCCTGATCGCCTTTGATCCCTACGAGACCAATCGCGAGACCGGCGGGTTCATCCTGATAGACCGCCTGACCAATGCCACGGTTGGCATGGGCCTGATCCATTTTGCCTTGCGCCGCTCGGCAAACATACACTGGCAGGCGCTCGAAGTTGACCGTTCAAGACGTGCCGAACTGAAGAACCAGAAGCCTGCGGTGTTGTGGTTCACGGGACTTTCGGGTTCCGGTAAATCGACGATAGCCAACCTGCTGGAAAAGAAGCTGGCTGCCCTCGGCCACCACACCTATCTTCTGGATGGTGACAATGTCCGCCATGGTCTCAACAAGGACCTCGGCTTTACCGATGCGGATCGGGTCGAGAACATCAGGCGTGTTGCCGAGGTATCAAAACTGATGGCGGACGCGGGCCTCATTACCCTGGTCTCGTTTATCTCACCTTTCCGTTCCGAGCGGCGGATGGCGCGGGAACTGATGCCGGCAGGCGAATTCATCGAGGTATTCGTCGACACGCCTCTGGAACTCGCCGAACAGCGTGACGTCAAGGGCTTGTACAAGAAGGCAAGGGCAGGCGAGATCAGGAATTTCACCGGTATCGATTCCCCTTATGAGCCGCCGGAGACACCGGAAATCCAGATCCAGACTGCTGACATGTCTGCTGAAGATGCCGCAAGCATGATCTTCGACGAGTTGTTGGCGCGGAAGATCATCGCTGGCTGAACGAAATCCTGAACAGGTGCAAAAGATGTACAAACTGATCGGCTCTCCAACTACCCGCGCATTCCGCGTCCTGTGGATGCTGGAGGAATTGGGCGTTGCCTATGAACTGGAACGCGCCGGCCCGCGCTCCGAAGCCATTCTTGCCGTCAATCCGGCAGGCAAGGTTCCAGCCCTGCTGGCCGATGGCGAGGCCATTATCGACAGCGTGGCGATCATCCAGTTCCTGGCTGACAGGCATGGCAGGTTCACGTTTCCTGCCGGCAGCATCAAGCGCGCCCAGCAGGACAGCTTCACGCAATTTGCCTGCGATGATCTCGATGGCGCCTGCTGGAACTATGCAAAGCACAGTTTCATCCTGCCGGAAGCGCTGAGGGTTCCCGAGGCAAAGCCGGCCTTTGCGCATGACTTTGCCAAGGCAATGTCGGCTTTCGAGCAGCGCCTTGGCGATCGCCAATTTGTCATGGGTGACGAATTCACCGTCCCGGATCTGCTGATTGCCCACACAGCAGGCTGGGCGAAGTCCTGCAAGTTTCCCTGGCCTGAAGGCAAGGTCACGGACTATTTCGAACGCGTGCGCGCTCGTCCGGCATTTTTGAAGGCAATGGAAATCCGGGAAGCGGGAAAAGCGTGAGCTGGTGATGCGTTAAGGCAAGGTGCGAAGGGCATGCCCCCACATATGTCTTTCGCGACATGGTGAGATGTCACGAAAGATGCCCCTCGCACCTTCCTCAAACACGGAGTCGGACAAGCCGTCGCCTGGACCCCACAATCCGGCGATGTCCGTGATAAGATGAATTAACCACCTAATCCCTAACCGCTGGTTAAGTAACTCATCTTCCGTGATTTATTGTCAGCCGCTCTGCCCGATATCGAGAGCGGATTCCAACTGCGCCAGTGATTGCTGGACATTGGCCAGATCGCTGCCCAGTCTCGAGATTATTTGCTGCTCCGCTAAAAGAACAAGCGGAACAATCTCGTCATGCATTTTGCGACCGATAGTGGTCAGTTGCAGTTCGAGATTTCGCCGGTCGGATTCCGCTCTTGCACGCTCCACCCAGCCCATGTCGATCAGGCGCGAGACGGCACGACTTATGGTCGACTTGTGTGTGCGGGTCGACAGGACAATTTCCTGTGCCGTGGCATGGTTGCGGGCCCCCAATGTCGCAAGCACCCGCCATTCCGGAATATCGATCCCGTAGCGTTCGCCATAGATTTCATGCAGCCGCTTCGACATTTCCGCCGCCAGTCGATTGAGGCGAAAGGGCAGGAACTGCAACAGGTCAAACTGCTTGGTCATGGGATCCGGCAACACAATTGGTTTCACTTGCAACTAATTTCGATTTAGCCTAAATCTAGCCGCATGGGAATGGCGTGGGCAAGAAGGTCTTGCTCACCAGAACGGAAGATCGTCTTTTCTGCTGTGTTCGGGAGGCAACCATGACGCTGCAATATATGCCGGGTTTCGGAAATGACTTTGAAACCGAGGCCCTGCCGGGTGCCCTGCCACAGGGCATGAACAGTCCGCAGAAATGCAATTATGGCCTCTATGGCGAGCAATTGTCGGGAACAGCATTCACCGCCCCGAGCCACCAGAACGAGCGAACATGGTGCTACCGCATCCGCCCGTCGGTAAAGCATTCGGGGCGTTACACGAAAATTGACCTGCCCTACTGGAAGTCTGCACCGCATGTTGATCCCGATGTCATTTCGCTTGGGCAATATCGATGGGATCCCGTGCCGCATTCGGAAGAGAAGCTGACCTGGCTTACCGGTATGCGCACCATGACCACGGCCG
>JAGRLM010000151.1 GCA_020441795.1 Nitratireductor sp. | reverse complement strand
CCTTCATGGCGATGGTCAACAATGTACCAAAGGACTGGATGTGGTCGGCCTTTTCGATTGGCCGCAACCAGATGGCCTATGTGGCGGCGGCAGTCCTTGCTGGCGGCAATGTCCGTGTTGGCCTTGAAGACAATCTCTGGCTCGACAAGGGCGTCTTGGCTACCAATGCGCAACTCGTCGAACGCGCCGTCAATGTGATCGAAAACATGGGCGCTCGCGTGATCGGACCGGAAGAAGTGCGAAAGAAGCTGGGGCTTGTGAAGAGGGCGCCGCGCGCATGATGCCTGAAATCCTTCATCTGTTGACCAGCAGCGCAGGTATTGCACTACAGGCACTGCTCGCAACAGCGATATTTCCGGTGCTGTGCCTACCGCTGGCAATGCGCTCCATATACGAACCGGGAGGCTGGGGCCTTTGGACCGTGGCGCTTGTTCTGGCTATTGCCGCTGCACTGCTCTGCTTGGGCTTGATCTATGTCTTTTCAGCCTTTGCCGGAACGTCCGGTGACATCGGCAAGGTCAGAAGTGCAGCAGGCTACATGTTTTTCGACTTGGGCGCTGTATGGTTTCTGGCTGCCATTTTCTGGGGTCCATTCCTTTCGTTGCTGATCAGGATAGTGTCATCCGGTTATCCGAAGAAAGGCGCGACGCGGATGGTGATTGCCCTGGCAATCCTGGGTGGATCCGCAGCCCTTACCGTTATCGGGGCCATGTCGTTCAGTTCGGCCTGGCCACCAGCAAATTCGTGAACATGTTGGGGAACGAGCAAAAATGAAAACAGCAGCAATCATCGGTGGTGGCGTGATCGGCGGAGGCTGGGCCGCGCGGTTCCTGATCAATGGCTGGGATGTGGTGATTTCTGATCCCGATCCTGAAGCCGAGCGCAAGATCAGTGAAGTTCTGGCCAATGCCAGGCGCTCATTGCCGGCACTTTCGGATGTCGCCATCCCGAAAGAGGGAAAGCTCTCCTTCGCATCTTCCATCAAGGACTGCGTGCAAGACGCTGACTGGATTCAGGAATCGGTTCCCGAACGTCTCGACATAAAGCACAAGGTCTTTGCCGAAATCCAGAAGCATTGCCGGGTGGACGCGCTGATAGGCTCTTCCACCTCGGGCTTCAAGCCTTCCGAACTGCAACAAGGCGCGGCAAGGCCAGACCTGATATTTGTCGCCCACCCGTTCAACCCGGTCTACCTGTTGCCGGTGATTGAACTGGTTGGCGTTCACACGACGCTGGAAAAGGCCGCTGCCGTCCTTGATACGCTCGGCATGAAGCCGCTGATCGTGCGCAAGGAAATCGACGCGCATATCGCCGACCGTTTGCTGGAGGCGGTGTGGCGCGAAGCGCTCTGGCTGATCAAGGACGGTATATGCACGACCGAGGAACTCGATGATGCCATCCGTTTCGGCTTTGGCCTGAGATGGGCGCAAATGGGCATGTTCGAGACCTATCGCATTGCTGGTGGTGAAGCCGGAATGCGCCATTTCATGGCCCAGTTCGGCCCATGCCTCGAATGGCCATGGACGAAACTGATGGACGTTCCCGAATTCAACGACGAGCTTGTTGACCTGATCGCAGGCCAGTCGGATGCGCAATCTGGCAAATATTCGATCCGCGAGCTGGAACGCATTCGCGACGACAACCTGGTGTCGATGATGCGCGCCCTGAAAGCCCGCAACTGGGGCGCGGGCGCGCTGCTGAACCAGCATGATGCCCGAAACAGGCCGTCGCTGCCGGATTCAATTGCAGCGCCGCTGCGTACACTTGAGCGGGTCGTACCAATCGACTGGACCGACTATAATGGCCACATGAATGAAAGCCGCTATGGCCAGGTGTTTTCGGATGCCGGTGACGTCGTGATGGCGATGATTGGTGCGGACCAGGCCTATATTGATGGCGGCATGTCCTATTTCACTGTCGACAACCACATCACCTACAATAACGAAACCCATGCCGGTGAAGCGGTCTATGTTCGCACCCAGGTGCTTGAGGCGAAGGGCAAGAAACTGCGAATGTATCACGAATTCTGCCGCGTTTCAGATGATGAACTGCTGGCGACCTGCAATCAGCTGCTCGTTCATGTCAGCCTTGAAACCCGCCGTTCCTGCGAGCCGGGACCGGAAATGGCCGCGAAAATGGCGGTTCTGCACGAGGCACAGACAAGATTGCCGAGACCGGCAAGCATGAGGGATTGAGCGATGGATTTTGGCCTTTCGGAAGAACAGAAGCTGATCATCGATACAACCCGCGCCTTTGTCGAAAACGAACTCTATCCGCATGAGGCGGTGGTTGAGCGCACTGGCCATCTCGAAATGGACCTGATCCGCGAAATCCAGGCAAAAGCAATCAATGCCGGTCTGTATGCCGCCAATATTCCCGAGGAATTCGGCGGCGCTGGCCTCGATACGCTGACATGGCTTCTCTACGAAAAGGAACTCGGCAAGGCCAATTATGCCCTGCACTGGACTTGCGTTGCGCGACCTTCGAATATTCTTTGCGCCGGCACATCGCAACAGCGCGAGAAGTATCTCCTGCCCTGCGTCAGGGGCGAGAAATGGGATTGCCTTGCCATGACAGAGCCCGGTGCAGGTTCTGACCTGCGCGGCATGAAGGCGACTGCTAAGCCCGATGGCAGCGGCGAAAACAGCGACTGGATCCTCAACGGAACCAAGCATTTCATCAGCCATGCCGATATCGCCGATTTTGCCATCTGCTTCATGAAATCCGGTGAGGAAGACACACCGCGCGGCAAGCGCGCGCTGATCACCGCCTTCTTCGTCGACAAGGGAACGCCCGGCTTTGCTGTGCGAGACGGCTATCGCAATGTCAGCCATCGCGGCTACACCAATGCGATCCTCGAATTCGACAATTGCCGCATCCCGGCCGAAAACATCCTTGGCGAAGTCCACAAGGGCTTCGAGGTTGCCAATACCTGGCTTGGGGCTACCCGGCTTCAAGTCGGCGCGACCTGCCTTGGTCGTGCGGAGCGCGCATTTTCCCATGCTGTGGAATATTCAGCCAGCCGCGAGCAATTCGGCCAGGCAATTGGCAAGTTTCAGGGCGTTTCCTTCAAGCTGGCCGACATGGCTGTCGAAATGCGCGCAGCCGAGTTGATGATCCTTGAAGCGGGCTGGAAATATGACCAGGGCACGGCCAGCGACGCTGACATGGCGATGGCCAAGCTCAAGGCAACCGAAATGCTGGCAATGGTCGCTGATGAGGCCATCCAGATACATGGTGGCATGGGCCTGATGGATGAATTGCCGCTGGAGCGCATCTGGCGCGATGCGCGCATAGAACGCATCTGGGAGGGCACTTCGGAAATACAACGCCACATCATATCGCGCGCGCTGTTGCGGCCTTTCGGAGCTTGATCCTTGAACAAAAGCCTGCGTGAAACCGATCTCTACGAGCCGGTCAAGGCCTTGCTGGAACGGCAGGGATATGACGTCAAGGCAGAGGTTGGCGCAGCCGATATCATGGCAATCCGTGGCGAGGAACCACCGGTAATCGTTGAACTGAAAACAGGCTTTTCGCTGGCGCTTGTCCATCAGGCAATCGAGCGCCTGAAAATCACCGACGCGGTTTATGTGGCAATTCCGGAATGGAAGG
>JAGRLM010000150.1:8870-10209 GCA_020441795.1 Nitratireductor sp. | reverse complement strand
ATGATCCTTGGCCAAGACCAGATCATTCATCGACGTCCTCCTCCTCAAGGGCAGTCACAGGAAACCCGTTGGAGAAAAATGTTTACATAAACCGACCGGACGGTCAATAATAAAGGCAAGACTGTTATCGGGAGGAAAGCATGGGCGTTCTGGAACTGGCAAGTTATGCGGCGGGCAAATGGGTAGGCCCCGGCAAATCGGCTACAACCATCCTGTCGGCAATAGATGGTGAGCCCGTTGCTCTTTCGGGCGGTTCGGATCTGTCATTCGAGGCAATGCTGACCCATGCCCGCAAGAGCGGTGGCCCTGCCTTGCGTGCCATGACCTTCCATGATCGCGCCCGCAAGCTGAAGGAACTGGCAAGCTATCTCGATGCCCGCAAGGAGGCGCTTTATACGCTTTCGCATCTGACCGGTGCGACCAGTGCCGACAATCGCATCGACGTTGATGGCGGCATCGGCACGCTTTTCGTCTATGCCTCCAAGGGCAGGCGCGAATTGCCGGATGCAAAAGTGCTGATTGATGGCGAAGTCGAACAGCTTTCAAGGAGCGGCAGCTTCATTGGTCGCCATGTCATGACGCCTCTGCAAGGTGTTGCAGTCCACATCAATGCCTTCAATTTCCCGGTCTGGGGCATGCTGGAAAAGCTCGCTCCAACCCTGCTGGCTGGCGTTCCCGCCATCGTCAAGCCGGCAACAGCCTCGGCCTATGTCACTGAAACCTGCTTCCGGATGATTGTCGAAAGCGGCATCTTTCCGGAAGGATCCGTGCAATTGGTCTGCGGGCGAACTGGCGATCTTCTGGAGAGGCTTGGTTGCCAGGATGCCGTCAGCTTTACCGGATCTGCTGCAACCGCGCTCGCCCTTCGCTCGAACCAGAACCTGCTTTCAAATTCTGTCCGCTTCTTTGCCGAGCAGGACAGCCTCAATGCCTCGATCCTTGGCCCGGATGCAGTTGCCGGCACGCCCGAGTTCGATCTGTTCATCAAGGAAGTCACCCGTGAAATGACAGCAAAGGCAGGGCAGAAATGCACCGCCATTCGCCGGATCCTGGTGCCGCAAAAGATGATTGCCGAAGTTGGCGACGCGATCTGCGCCAAACTGGCGGCCATTACCATTGGCGATCCGCGCAATGAAAAGGTGCGCATGGGTGCTCTGGTTTCACGCGCCCAGCGCGAGGACGTGCTCGAAAAGTGCGCTGCCATCGGCCGGGAAACCACCTGTATCTTTGGTGATCCCCATTCATTCGACATCGTTGATGCGGATGCCGGAAAGGGTGCATTCCTGCCGCCGATGCTGTTTCGGTGTGATGATCCCGACACCGCCCACAATGTGCATTC
>JAGRLM010000150.1:7486-8825 GCA_020441795.1 Nitratireductor sp. | reverse complement strand
GCCAATCGCGGCGGCGGCTCGCTCGTGCTGTCGGCAATTACCAATGACCCGGCGGTCGCGGCAGAAATCGTCCAGGGTTCGGCAAGCCATCACGGCCGCATCTATTTCAACGACAGAACCTCAATGGGCGAAAGTACCGGCCATGGTTCGCCCATGCCACACATGGTGCATGGCGGGCCGGGAAGGGCAGGCGGCGGCGAGGAACTCGGCGGCATTCGCGGCGCAAGACATTACATGCAGCGCACGGCCATTCAGGGAAGCCCCGCAATGATCACGGCAATTACCGGCGAATGGGTTCCCGGCAGTCCGGAAATTGCAGCACCAGCCCATCCCTTCACCCGCAAGTTTGGTGAGCTTGCGATAGGCGAGACCATCCACACTGCGTCACGCCAGATCACACTGGAAGACATCGAGCATTTTGCTGCCTTCACCGGGGACAATTTCTACGCCCATATGGATGAGGACGCCGCAAAGGCCAATCCCTTCTTTCCCGGTCGCGTTGCACATGGATATTTGCTGCTTTCCTTCGCAGCGGGCCTTTTCGTCGAACCGAATCCCGGTCCGGTACTCGCCAATACCGGGCTTGAGGGATTGAGTTTCAAGAAGCCCGTCAGCCCCGGCGATTCCATTTCAGTACGCCTGACAGTCAAGAAGAAGACGCCGCGAACCGACAGCTATGGCGAGGTTCGCTGGAACGTGACACTGACCAATCAGGACGGTGATGAAGTGGCGCAATATGAATTGCACACGATGAATCTGTACTGATCCCGCGCTCATGAATGGGCAAATAGCGGAAAACTGACACCCAAGGCCCAGGCGAGGCAAAGGCCCAGCCCCAGTCCCGCGGCAACAGCACCCGCTCGCTGTGCAATCCATCTGCCCATCAGGCCATGCACCAGAAAGAACAGCACGAAGACCGGCATGACGATCAGCACGAAGGTAAGCTGTTCGGGGTCGAGCATTGCTGCCACCCCTAGCGATCCAAACAGGAGAAGGCGAGCCGTAATACGGCGCCAAAGCGCGCCACACCCTGCCTGGGTAACGAAGCTGTCGCCGAGCATGAAGGGAATGGTGCCTAGGCAAAGCACAGCAATGATTGGCAGGCGTTGCGGCGTTGGCCAGAAGCTCGCAGCATATCGGTCGAGCGCAAGGCCGAACACGATAATTCCCCAAAACACCAGAAGGGCAGTCGCCAATCCCGGGAACGCGCCTAGCAAATTGCGCCAACTGCCCAGGATGGCGAGTTGCAGAAGTCCGAAAAGGGCAAGATGCAACATCAAATAGTCTGCAACCAGTACCGGCAGGAAGTTCGTATAGAAAGGCGTAATCAGCAAGGGCG
>JAGRLM010000150.1:0-7426 GCA_020441795.1 Nitratireductor sp. | reverse complement strand
CCCTCGGGCAGAAGGCCGATGATCGGATAAAGACCCATGACGATGCCGGCAAGAAGCGCCAGTATCCACCATCCCCGGTGACCGGCCCTGACATTGCTTTTCTGCGAAAAGGTTTCATCAAGCCAGTCCTGTGCCGCGTTGACAGCCGTCGGGCTGAACAACACGCCAACATGCTCGACCGCGGGCGCCACTACCGCAAGGCGCGTCACGTCACCGGATTTTGCCAATTGGCCCTCTGTCGCTGCAGGATCGACGAGATGTACGGCATCAAGCGCAGCCTTGCGCAGAAAGCTTTCCCATTGTCCGGAAATGACCAGGAGGCGCTTTGGCGTGTCAGCGCTCACGGCCTGTGAAAACATCGAGATCGCGACAACCGCGTCAACCGGCGTTCCGCTTGCGGCTTCACCTGCCGCAGCGCGCATGATAACGTCTGTCGCCATGGAATGGCCCAGCAGGGCAACCCTGCCACCACCGGGCAGGGCGCGTGCTGCCTCGACCACCCGCCTTGTTTCGGCAACCAGCAATGCGGTCGTGCCGCCGACAGAATTCACATCCCCCGACATTGGCACCGGATTTCGTCCATGGCCCTCGAAATCAAAGGCAAGGACGCGATATCCGGCCTGGGCCAGTTGGAGGCTATAGGCCTGCATGATCTGGCGCGAACCCGCAAAGCCATGCGCCACTACGACAACCGGTCCCGTTTGGCCCGGCTGCTGGTAGAGCGTCACGGGGGTGGTTCCCACATTGAACGGGGAAATTTCCAGCCCGGCCCGTTCCCGCTCCAGCATGAAGACGGAAAAGGCCACCAGGACCATGGCTAAAAGCCCGATAGCAATTCGGTTGCGGGACTGGGTCAAGTCGGACATTCGCAAGTTTGAGTGGAAAGGCCTCGAAACTATGGACAAACCCAGTATGGAATTGCAATGGCCTCAGCAACGGTTCAGCCTAATCCTCCAGATACAGGAATGCGCAATTCGCCGTTGCTGCCAGTTTGCCCACTGGTTTTCCCGACGGTTTTCCCGCCGGTTTTCCCAATGGCGCCTGGCGCAATTCGACGCGCACCAGGGCAGACTTGCGCCCGTTTGACAGCACTTCGCCGCGAATGGCAACCGGGCCCAGCATCAAGGGTCGCAGGAAATTGGTCGCCATGTCGAGGGTCGTGCAATTGCGGAACCGTTTGTTGACACCGGCAAGAGTCAATACCGAGACAGTATCCGCAACTGCCATCACGGCCTGGCCGCAGATCACGTTCTGCCCCGGTCCACCGCTGAGGCAAAGATCGGGGTTTTGCGGCAGGATGAAATCGCCGCCACTTGCATCAAAGGCGAGCGTCTCGAGCGAAAGCGCCCGCACCCAGGGCGCAAATACGGATTGCAGCAAGGCTTGCGCATCAGCGGGCGAAAATCCCTCGACAGTTTCTGTGGATTTCTCATTCATGATCGATTTTACTCCCTGTCCCGATTGCCACAGGCATATCGCCCTCTTCCCCAATACGGGTGTGTCCCTTATACCGTCGCACATCATGGCGGCGAACCCTTTTCAACAAGCAGTCGATAGCTGGCTGGCGAGATTGCATCAATCCGGCAGGCTTCGGGTCTGGTCGGTCGTTGTGACAATCTTCGGCGATGCCATTGTCCAGCGCGGCGGCACGGTTTCGGCGGCAACCCTGCAGGAACTCGCAACCCGCCTTGATATCGAACCCGGTGCCCTGCGCACGGCAATCTCGCGCCTTGTCCGCGACGGCTGGATCACGAGACTGAAATCGGGGCGTACAAGTTCCTACCGGTTGACCGCAAGTGCGGCCCGCGAAGGTATCGCCGCGGCAGGTCGAATCTATGCGCCTTTGCCGCCTGCCAACCCATCCGGTTTCTGCCTTGCAGTCCTGCCATCGCATGATCCCGAAATTCGGGAGCGGGCAATGCTGCAAATGGGCAAATCCGGCTGGTCGGTGATCGCTCCCAATGCGCTTGTTGGCCCGCTGGAAGCACAATCAGCCGCTGACACTGCCTGCCTGTTGGCCGTTGCGAAAACAGGCGATATTCCGGCTTGGGTAATTGATGCACTTGCCCCGGCAGAAACGGTTGCAGCCTTTGGTGAATTGCGCAGCGAAGCCAACCTGCTTGCCAGCGCCTTGCAGGCCGCGCCAATCGATCCGCTGAATGCGCTTGCTGCCCGCATCGTTCTCATCCACGAGTGGCGGCGGCTGGTTCTGCGCCAGCCATCTGCTGGCATCGCAATCCTTGGCAAAAATTGGCCGGGCGAGCAATGCCGGACCACTGTCGCTGCTCTCTACCATTCGCTGATTGGCGCATCCGCACAATGGCTGGATGCAAGGCCGGAGCTCTCCGGCCATTCGAACCCATCGGCGAGCGCTCTGGAAACTGAAAGATTCGGCCATCGGTCTGGTTGACCACTAGATCGTTTAGAAGCTACTCATGGGCAAGGCCGCGTTGCTACAACAATGCATCAAAACAAGGCTCGGGAGGTGGACCAGTGAAATCAGCAATCAGCGCAAGCGAAGCGCAGATACGCCTTCTTGCCAAATGGACGGCAATCATAGGCGGGATTGTCCTCGTGCTGATCACGGCCATTTCTGTTGCCAGCATTGCCGGGCGCGCGCTTTACACGATGGCCAATCTCGGCGACGGCGAGGGCTGGAGGGTAATGGCGAATGCAATACTCCGCCCAATCGGCAGCTTCGCGACTTCCCTTGGCGCGGGTCCTGTCCCCGGCGATTACGAGCTTGTCGAAGCAGGAACCGCATTCGCCGTTTTCGCATTCCTGCCATGGTGCCATTTCAATCGGGGTCATGCTGCGGTTGAAATTCTCGCGGGAATGTTTCCTGGCTGGCTGAACCGGGTGATCGATATCGTCTCCAACCTGCTCATGTTTGGTGTCGCACTGCTCATTGCATGGCGGCTATATCTCGGCATGTCCGACAAGATGAGCTACAGCGAGACAACGCTCATCCTGCAATATCCGGTGTGGTGGTCCTATGCCGCCAGCATGTTCGGTGCCGTCGTTTTCGTTATTGTTTCGGCCTGGTGCCTCGGACGGGCAATCGCCGAATTTTCTGACCAGGGCGAATACCACGCCTCGGAGGCGGTCCATTGAGCAATTTTGAAATCGGCCTCTGGTCATTCCCCGTCCTCTTGGCCATGATCTTCCTGCGCATTCCGATTGGCTTGGCAATGTTCATCGTCGGCATTGGCGGCAACTATCTCATCACGGGTTCTACCGCGATGATGTTTGGCCAGTTGAAGCATCTCACCTATTCGACCTTTTCCAGCTATTCGCTTTCCATTGTGCCCCTGTTTTTGCTGATGGGCCAGTTCGCCACGCTGGGCGGCATGTCAACGGCGCTGTTCAAGGCAGCCGAAGCATGGCTCGGCCATCGCAAGGGCGGTGTTGCCATGGCAGCCATTGGTGCCTGCGCGGGTTTTGGCGCGATCTGCGGCTCTTCGCTCGCTACCGCAGCAACCATGGGCCAGGTGGCACTGCCGGAACTGCGTCGCTATGGCTACTCGCCAGCGCTGGCCACAGGCACGCTTGCTGCCGGTGGAACGCTGGGCATCCTCATACCGCCATCGGTCGTGCTGGTGATTTATGCCATCCTTACCGAACAGAACATTGCCAAGCTGTTCATCGCAGCCTTCATACCCGGCATCCTTGCAGCCATTGGCTACATGATTGCGATATCGATCTATGTCCGCATCTATCCCAATTCGGGCGGCGTTCGCGAGCGTCAGCCCTACCGCGAACGCTTTGCTGCCCTGATTGAGGTATGGCCGGTAATGCTCGTCTTCCTCGCTGTGGTCGGGGGCATATATACCGGAGTCTTCACCCCGACAGAGGCCGCTGCCGTGGGCGCCGCAGGCACGTTTCTGATTGCCCTCGCCAATGGCGGCATGACGGGAAAGTCCTTCCGCGAATCGGTTCTGGCCACTGCAAACTCGACAGCGATGATTTTTCTCATCGTCTTTGGAGCGGCCGTCTATAACGGTTTTCTGGCTCTCTCCCAGGTGCCGCAGCTCTCGGCGGAATATGTCGCGGGTATGGGGATATCGCCCTGGATGGTCATGGCGCTTGTGCTGGTCCTTTACCTGGTATTCGGCTGCGTGATGGATTCGCTTTCCATGATCCTGCTAACCGTGCCGATCTTTTTCCCGATCATGATGGCACTTGATTTCGGCCTGCCTGCAGAAGATTTTGCCCTGTGGTTCGGCATTCTGGTTCTGATAGTCGTGGAGGTGGGGCTGATAACGCCGCCGGTCGGCATGAATCTCTTTGTCATCAACTCGATGGCAAAGGACATACCAATCTCGCAGACTTTCCGTGGCGTATTGCCATTCGTGATCACCGATCTTGTGCGCGTTGTCATCCTTACGGCATTCCCGCCCATTACCTTGTTTCTGGTCTGGGCATTCCACTGATTTGCTGGCAGATCACGCGGGCTCGAAATCCGGCTGATTGGCGGGTGCCGCTTTCGCGAATGCATCCAGTTTCATGCATGTCTCGCTGATCCTGGAGATGATTGGATATGGGCTCATGTCGACGCCGAAGCGCATGTTGTTGATCACCTGCGGAACCAGGCAGATATCGGCCAGTGTCGGCGTCTCACCATGGCAGAATGTCCCGGTCTGATCGCTTTCGGCGAGCAGTTTTTCCAGCGGGGCAAAAGTCTCACTGACCCAGTGGCGGAACCAGTTGGCAATCTCAGCTTCATCGGCCTGATAGCGGCTGCGCAATTGCGCGAGTACTCGCAGATTGTTCACGGGGTGAATATCGCAGGCAATCATGTTGGCGATGCCGCGAATGCGCGCTCGCTCGAACGGATCGCTCGGCAGCATTGCCGGCTGCGGTGCAATCTCTTCAAGAAATTCCAGAATGGCCATCGACTGGTGCAGCACTTCGCCAGCGCTCCATGCAAGGCTGGGCAGCAATCCCTGTGGATTGATCGCGAGAAAGCCCGGTTGGCGATGCTCGCCCTTGCGCAGATGGTGCGCAACATAGTCGTATTCGATGCCTTTCATGTTGAGCGCTATCCGCACCCTGAACGAGGTCGATGAACGGAAATAATTGTGAAGTACCGGTTTAGTGGTCCTGTCGATCATGCGCTTTTCGCCTCCAGCCTTTTCAGGTAGTCGCGTATCATCTGTGCTATCGCTTCGCCATGGCTATGGATCAGCCAGTGATCCGCGTCCTCGATTTCCACCACTTTCAGGTCTGGCGCAAATTCGTCCAGGCCCTTTCTGGATATCGGCCGCAATGCCGGGTCCTTCATGCCCCAGATCACGAGATGCGGCATGCTGATACCGAAACGCGCTGGCGTGCCCGCGGCGAGCGGTGCCTCGATATCCGTGTCGCCCGGCAATGGTACGACAATCGGCGAGGAGCGATACCAATGCAACATGGCCTGCAGTCGACCGGGCTGCGACCATGCCCGGCGATATCCCTCGCGCTCCCTGTCACCGAGCCACGGAGTTGCAGAGAATTTCTCGAACATCGAGAATGTGCGGGTGAATCCGTTTTCAGACATGCGCTCCGCAGCGCCGGGCGCTGTGAGAATGTGAAAATACTGGCTGGCCTGTCTCTGTTCGGCGTCATCGATCAGCGCGCGCTGGAAGAGGACCGGATGCACACCATTGGCGATCACAAGCGCATCCAGGCGGTCTGCCACACCAATTGCGGTCGCATAGGCCACGGATGCACCCCAGTCATGTCCGGCGAGCACGAATTTGCGGTTCCCGATGAGCTTCGACAACAGTGCGATCAGGTCTGCCACCAGCTTGCGGGTTGCATAATTCTCGGGCCCCTCGGGAGCATCCGAAAGGTTGAACCCACGCTGGTCTGGCGCGATGACCAGGAAGTCATCTGCAAGCCGGGTCATGACCGGCTCCCACGCAGCCCAGTATTCGGGAAACCCGTGCAGGAAGACGATCACGGATCGTGGATCTTCAATTGCCGGAGTTTGCGAAAGATCGACCGCCGCGTTTGTCACGCAATGCAGGCGCACTTCACCGCAATCGACAAAAGTCGACGCAAACCCCTTTGGCAATTCCATCATCGTGTCCTTTCAATTACGGCAAAGAGAAGCTATTGCGCTTTGCCGTGAAATGAAAGGCTCAGCTGACCCGGTTTCGCTCGATGGCAAGATGGTCGAACTTGCTGCCGTCACGCCCCATGTCACCGGTCACCGCCTCGTGCCAGCGATAGCCGACAATTGCGCCGCTGGTGGTTCCCGAAATGATGTTTTCCGCAATCACCGTGTCACCCGCGCCTTCGACCACGGAGACACAGATCCCCGTATCGCATTTGCGAATGACATTGGAGGTTGCAACCACATCCCGCAGATATGGACCCCAGCCGAGCAGCATTCCAAACTTCTCTGCGCCTTCGATGACATTGCTGGTGACACTGGTATCGGCTTCCAGTGAAATGCCGATTCCGAAGGGATGATCCTTGTCCACATAGGGTGCATTCTGATGGATATTGCGAATGAGGTTGCCGGAGCACACGGCCATGCGGCCACCCTGCATGAAATTCGCGATGGAAATTCCGCGCGCCGCCTTGTCGATGATGTTGTTGGTGATCACGGCTCCATTGAACTCGAATTCGGAATAGATCGCCGTCTCGCCCGAACGCAGGCACTGATTGCCGCTGATCTGGACATTGCTGCCGGAATTTGAACGGATGGCAGAAAACGCACAATCCGAGACATGGTTGTTGGCGATCATCACCGAGCCGGCACGGAATACATTGATGCCGTTGCCCCATTGACCGGTGCCGCCATTGCGCGCCCCGATGTTGAAGACCCGGTTGCCCGTGACAATGGTGCCATCTTCGCCATTCTGGAAACGATGGACCAGAATTCCGCCATTCGAACAGGCGCTGACCTCGTTGCCGGTAATTGCCAGTCCCTTGTTTTGCAGCGCATACAAACCGCATTCGCCCTGGGCACCCGATATCAGATTGCGTTCGACCCGGCCCGATGAGCCATCAACCTGCAGGCCGATCGCCGTGGCACCCACGAATTGACAATTGTCGATGACGAGATGCTCGGTACGCGAAATTCTGACCGCTGCCTGGGCGTAGTCGGCCACGCCACGGTTTGCGCCATCGAATACCAGTCCGGAAAGCTCCACATGGCTGGCGCTTTCGGTCATGATGAAATGCCCGCCGCCCGAATGTACAAGCCGCGATGCGCCCGGAATGCCCATGATCCTGGTGTTTTCAGGCAGGGTGATGTTGGAGACATTGTAGTTGCCCGGCGGCAGGAAGATCGGCCGATTGAGTTGGGAAGCTGCATCCAGCATGCGTTGCAATACGCGGCCCTGGTCATCATCGCCGGGAACAAGGCCCATATCGGCTGCATTGAGTGAGCCGCGCAAGTCCGCATTGCCAAGCAGGTCGCCCGCGCGAGCGC
>JAGRLM010000149.1:1820-2614 GCA_020441795.1 Nitratireductor sp. | reverse complement strand
AGTGATCGGCCCGGCAAGCCTGGAAATTCCGGTGCTGGCAAGCCTGGATTGGCCCGCAGCAGCTATAGCCATTGTGGCCGGGTTGATGGTCTGGCGCGGGGCAGGGCTGTTTATTGTATTGTTGGTCAGTATTGGCGCAGGGCTCGTTGCCACCGGATTTGCGCCCTGATCAGTCGAACAGGCTTGAAACCGATTTCTCGAGTGCCGTGCGGTTGATCGCCTCGCCTACCAGTTCGGCGACCGAAACGACGCGGATATTGTGCGCTGTCTCGATTGCCGAGGTCGGCTGGATCGAATTGGTGATCACCAGTTCCTTCAGAGAGGATGCCGCGATGCGCGCAACAGCACCGCCCGACAAAACGCCATGGGTGATATAGGCGGTCACGCTCGAAGCGCCGATCTTGAGCAGTGCTTCGGCCGCGTTGCACAATGTGCCGCCTGAATCGATGATGTCATCGATCAGCAGGCAGTCGCGGCCCTCGACATTACCAATGACATTCATGACTTCGGATTCGCCCGGGCGTTCGCGGCGCTTGTCGACGATGGCAAGCTGCGCCTCGAGGCGCTTGGCAAGCGAGCGGGCGCGCACAACGCCGCCAACATCGGGCGAGACCACGACGATGTTTTCGAGATCGTAATTGTCCTTGACGTCACTCGACAGGACGGGAACCGCAAACAGGTTGTCAGTGGGTATGTCGAAAAAGCCCTGGATCTGGGTGGCATGCAGATCGAGCGTCAGCACGCGGTCAGCGCCTGCAGTGGTGATCATGTTGGCGACAAGCTTGGCCGAGATC
>JAGRLM010000149.1:0-1713 GCA_020441795.1 Nitratireductor sp. | reverse complement strand
TCCATCAGGTGGTCGTTGGCCGGATAGGATGTCGACTGCAGGATGAAGCAATCCTCGCCACGAACATTTTCCAGGATTTCAACGAAGATTTCCTGGTCTGCGAAGCGTCGGACATTGGCAGTGCCGAGGCGGATATCGAGGTATTTCGAGATCTGCTCCGCAAGTACGCGGTTCGAATTGCCTGCGAATAGTTTCATGGGAAGCGCCGCACCTGTTGGATTGTCTCACGTCTCGTCAGAAACGGGTCAACAATGTCACCCATAGAATTTGTCATTGCCGTCAGGATCGCCAGAATCTGTGCGACCCGGAATGGCTCTTGCCTATGCGCGGCTGTATAGGCGATGGGTCGGGCACTATCAATGCCAAGATTGAATTATCAACCGGCGTTGCGTGTGGATATCCAGGTTCGCAGGCTTGCCATTGTCGATTGGGCAACCCGGTTCAGAACCTCATCCGTGACACCTGACCACGGATCACCGGTTGCGCCACCGCCGCGTTCCTGACCCGATATCCGGTGTACCCGCGTTCCATTGGCGTCGAGCACATCCCAGACATAAACGAGAATCGTGCCCGTTCCGTCATTAAGCGCGGAGAAATATCCCTTTACCTGGTATTTCGCACCTTGCTGCAGGGATACGACCACCGGCACCTGAGTGCTCTGCGCCGCATTGCGCATGGCATTTGCCAGGGAAGTTACGGCGGATTGCGGTGCGCCTGTTACCGGCAGGAAGGAAACCGGCGGAGTGGGACTGAGTGACGCGGTCTGGGTATTCTGGCCCTGCGGGTTCTGCCGGAACTGGCCGGATTGAACCTGCTGGCCCTGATTGGCGACAAGGGCGGTTTCATTGGACTGACCAGAATTGCCGACCGTACCAGCAGGTTGCGGCGCATTGACCACGGATTGCTGCGGAGCGACAGCCGCGCTGCCGAGCCCTTGCGACACAGAGCCCGAATTGCAGGAAGCCAGCGAAATGGCCGCCGCAAGCAGCATGGTGGTCACCATGCCCGAATATCGGCTTCTCCTGATTCGTGTCGAATTGCGCGATGTTTCGCGGTGCTTGCCAGTCAATACAATCACTTGCTGCCTCGGTTGCCGCCGTTGATGTCCATACGGTTGGTTCCGCGAATCCCTGTTTAGCCGCTAACGGACGATAAGGTCAATTTCGTGACGTGTCAGACTTTCCGGTCCCGACGGCGTTGTTATGTAGCTTTGCCCAAGTGTCATGGCTGTATCCGTGTCACTGTCGGCAATGATCATGTGAATGAAGAACACCATGTTTTCGCGGATTTCCATATCATTTCCCGCATAGATCATCGGTGTGTCCATCCAGCTTGGACTGAATCTGGCACCCAGTGAATATCCACAGGCGTTGAGGCGATGGCGCACCAACCCGGCATTGTCGAGCACCCTGACATGGGCATCGAACATGTCGGAAATCTTGTTGCCGACCACCATGGCATCGCGAACCTCGACCAGTGCGTCGCGTGCAGCCGCATAAAGCTCCTCATGGCGCGCGGTCGGCTTGCCGATGATGAGCGTTCGCATCATGGCTGCGTGGTAATGTGCCATCGTGCCTGCCCATTCCAGCGTCAACTGGTCATTCTTCGACAGCTTTCGCCGACCCGACTTGTAGCGGCACAAAAGCGCATCCTTGCCGGAGCCGATGATGAATTCGTTTCCGGGATAGTCACCGCCGCGCGAAAAGATTGCCG
>JAGRLM010000148.1:7556-8715 GCA_020441795.1 Nitratireductor sp. | reverse complement strand
GCCGGGGGCCGCCTGCAATCTCGGACAGGATTACCCGCTTCGCATTTCTGCTGGCGGGACCGGAACCGGGTCTGACCCTTTCCGGATTTCAGCCGGAAGCAGCGAACCGCTTCCGGAATTCACATGGCAACGCGAAGCAGGCTTATGCGCCTGGCGTTGCGAGCACGGTAGCCGGGTCGATCTTGACGCCAGGTCCCATGGATGAGGAAACCGCGACGCGCTTGACATAGGTGCCCTTCGCGCCAGCCGGCTTCGCCTTGATAACTGCGTCAGCAAGAGCGCGGATGTTTTCTTCCAGTGCTGCGGCTGTAAACGAGGCCTTGCCGATACCGGCATGAATGATGCCTGCCTTTTCGACGCGGAACTCGACTGCACCACCCTTTGAAGCCTTTACAGCACCAGCGACATCCGGCGTTACCGTACCAACCTTCGGGTTTGGCATCAGGCCGCGCGGGCCAAGCACCTTGCCGAGACGGCCAACGAGCGGCATCATGTCCGGTGTGGCAATGCAGCGATCAAAATCGATCGTGCCGCCATTGACGATTTCAAACAGGTCTTCCGCGCCCACGATGTCGGCACCCGCCTTCTTCGCTTCCTCTGCCTTGTCGCCTTTGGCGAAGACAGCAACGCGAACCGAGCGGCCCGAGCCATTTGGCAACTGGACGACGCCACGCACCATCTGGTCGGCATGACGCGGGTCAACACCAAGATTGAGTGCCACTTCGACGGTTTCGTCGAACTTGGCGGAGGCGCGGCTCTTGAGCATGTCCAGCGCTTCGCTGATCGGATAGAGCTTCTTGCGGTCGATGCCCTCGCGGGCGTTCCTGATACGCTTGCCTGTGCTCATGACCTTAACCCACCACTTCCACGCCCATCGAACGGGCGGAACCTTCAACCATGCGCATTGCGGATTCAACCGTATCTGCGTTGAGGTCTTTCATCTTCTTTTCAGCGATTTCGCGCACTTGTGCGGAAGAAAGCTTGCCGACCGAATTACCCTTGCCAGGTGTCTGGCTGCCGCTCTTGAGACCAGCCGCTTTCTTGATGAAGAACGACATTGGCGGCTGCTTCATTTCGAAGGTGAAGGACTTGTCGGCAAAAATGGTGATGACGACCGGGATCGGCATACCCTTTTCCATTTCCTGCGTGCGGGCGTTGA
>JAGRLM010000148.1:0-7522 GCA_020441795.1 Nitratireductor sp. | reverse complement strand
CGCGCTGACCGAGCGCCGGGCCGATTGGTGGCGACGGGGTCGCGCTTCCAGCCGAAACCTGCAGCTTCAGATAGCCGGTAATTTTCTTGGCCATTTCTCTGCCTTTCCATTGTCCCGGCTTGTGCACGGAACGTTACGGTTTGCCCCAACCGGCATCAGCCTTGAGGGGCGGTTGCAGCGCCGTGGTGCGGATCGTTCGGCCGGCCAGGCCGCCTCCCCTCCCACGAGCGTCTCATATGGATCAGACCTTTTCGACCTGCCCATATTCCAGATCGACCGGGGTAGCCCGGCCAAAAATCGAAACTTCCACCTTGAGGCGGGCGCGCTCTTCGTCGACTTCCTGAACGATGCCGTTGAAGGAGGCAAATGGCCCGTCGGAAACGCGAACCTGCTCGCCAATCTCGTAGGATACCGATGGCTTGGGCCGATCGACACCTTCCTGCACCTGCTGCAGGATATGCATTGCCTCACGCTCGGTAATCGGCTGCGGCTTGTTTTCCGAGCCGAGAAAGCCTGTCACCTTCGGAGTGTCCTTGATCAGGTGCCAGGTCTCGTCGGTGAGTTCCATTTTCACGAGCACATAGCCCGGAAAGAACTTGCGCTCGGCATCAACCTTGCGTCCGCGACGAACCTCGACCACCTTCTCGGTCGGCACGAGTACTGCCTCGAACTTGTCTTCGAGGCCCTTCTGGCGCGCTTTTTCCTGTATCGCTTCAGCCACCTTCTTCTCGAAATTCGAGTAGGCGTGAACGATGTACCACCGGTGTGCCATGTCTGTTCAGCATTCCCTCGTACGGTCCGGGCGAAACAGCACCGGGCCGGCTAGCCGCATCAATTGCCGAGGCTGAGAAGTGCACCCACGCCCCAGCCCAAAATCTGGTCGACCGCGAAGAAGAACAACGCAGCCAGAATAACCATGACAAAAACCATCATGGAGGTAATCAGTGTTTCACGACGGGTTGGCCAGGCAACCTTGGCGGTTTCCGCGCGCACCTGCTGAAAAAAGGTAAAAGGATTGGTCTTGGAAGCCATGCCCAAACGCCTTTGCCGGAAATCGGTTATGAATGACCAGGGTTGTCAGCCATTTCCCCATCCAGAACCCGGGAAACATGCTGGCCCATCACGAAATCAAACCCTGTCTCAAGCATTGCCTTCGCATTTTCTGCGGTAGCAACGCGCCAACATGATTCGTCGGCCCCATGCTTCCATGGATCCGGAAAGGCGTAAATATAGCCAAGGATTGGGTAACGCAAGGGGTAAGAGCAAAGAATCTTCAATGCAAATCCGGGAATGCAAGTTTTCACTGCCAGCCGAATTTCTGCCGCTTACGCCGTCACCTGATGTACTTCAATGACATTGCCATCAGGATCATAGAAGAAAATCTGGCGCCATCCTGCAACTGCACGATTGCCCCAGTCCGAGAACGGAACGCCCTTGCTCTTCAGATGCGCCATGAATGCCTCGATGTCGTCGGTACGAAATGCTATATGGCCATGGCTCACGGCATTTACAATCTGGCCGGTCCTGAAGCCTGCATGCACATCCTTCATGGCGAGATGAAACTGGATCTCCGCCCCAGAATGCGTGGCGGCGAATGCATCAGCCTTCACGAAAGCGACATCGCCCGCATAGCCCTGCTTCTTTTCGAGAACCGGGAGTCCCGTGGTCTCGCGCTCAAGACCCAGAACCTCGCGATAGAAGCGGTCCATGGCTTCGACATTGGTGGTGGCGAGATTGATGTGGTGCAGGGTCAGTTTCATGATTGCCTCGTTTCCAGACCCAATAGAGCCTGCTTCGCATTCTGATTCAACTGTCGGAGGAATTGATTCCACAAGGCGCTGCAACGCGCTCAATTCATTGATGATTCGCGAAGTGCGGTGGCAGCGGCAGCAGCCGACGCCCAAGCCCACTGGAAATTGTAGCCGCCGAGCCAACCGGTGACGTCCACCCCCTCGCCTATGAAATAGAGCCCGCGCACTTGTTTCGTCTCCATGGTCTTTGACGACAGGAATTCGGTCGATACGCCGCCGATCGTGACTTCCGCCTTGGCAAATCCTTCAGTGCCGTTCGGCTTGAAATGCCAGTCGGCAAGCAGCGCCTCGACCGAAGACAATTTCTTGTCGGCAATATCCGCCAGATTGCCGGGAAGCATCAGGCGCTCGGAAAGGGCTGACGCGAGGCGCTCGGGAAGAATGGCTGCCAAGGCAGTTTTCAATTGCGTACGTGGTCTGTCGCGCTTTGCCTGAAGCAACCAGCCAGGCTTGTGGTCGGGCAGGAAATTGACCGAAATGTCCGAGCCTGAGCGCCAATAGCTGGATGCCTGCAGGATTGCCGGGCCGGAAAGTCCCTTGTGGGTGAAAAGCGCAGCCTCGCGAAAGGCAGCCTTGCCGGCACGCGCTATCACATTGGTCGCAACACCGGACAATTCACGGAACAAGGCCTCCGCCGAAGGCAATGTCAGCGGCACAAGTGCGGGGCGCGGCTCCACGACCTTGCAGCCGAACTGGCGTGCCACATCATAGGCGAAACCGGTGGCGCCGAGCTTGGCGATCGATGGCCCGCCCGTGGCAACGACCAGTGCAGGTGCCGATAGCATTTTACCTGCGCGCGAAAGTGTGAAACCGGCTTCGTTGCGGGTGATCTCGCTCACCCCCTCACCCAGCATCAGTTCGACACGGTCTTTCGGGCATTCTGCCAGAAGCATGTCAACGACCTGGCGGGCAGAACCATCGCAGAACAATTGGCCAAGGGTCTTTTCATGCCAGGAAATACCGTATCGCTCGATCAATGCGATGAAATCCTCCGGGCGATATCTGCCCAAGGCGGATTTGGCAAAATGCGGATTGGCCGAGATGAAGTTTGCTGCTGTCACCTTGCGATTGGTGAAGTTGCAACGGCCGCCGCCCGAGATCAGTATCTTCTTGCCCGGCTCCTCCATGTGATCGATGAGGGCAACCCGCAATCCGGCCTGTCCGGCACGCCCGGCACACATGAGACCGGCAGCGCCTGCGCCCAGAATGATGACATTATGGGTGCTCATTCGGGTGGCTTCAGGATTTCTTGACGAATTCTGTACGCAGCATCAGGCCCTTGATCTGCTTGTTGCGCACTTCGATAAGCTCGGGATCATCGCTGAGGTGGATCCCCTTGAACAGGGTTCCCCGTTTGACCACGGAAGACGACCCCTTGACCTTGAGGTCCTTGATCACTGCTACCGTGTCGCCTTCAACCAGCGTTGTTCCGTTCGAATCCCTGACTTCCATGCATATTCTCCCTGTTTGTGGTGCTCTAACGCTTTTGCCATGCGATGGCGAGTGCGAAAGCAATAGAAAAAGGCGGGCCTCTCGACCCGCCTCCTTTAACCGATACCGGTTTGAACTGCAGCAATCAGGCAGCGAACTGATTCATCGTGTTATCCTTGCCAGCGGCCTTGAGGGCAGCTTCGCGGGCGAAATACTCCTTGTGGTCATCGCCCAGATCGGAGCCGGCCATGTTCTGGTGCTTGACGCAGGCAATACCCTGGCGGATTTCGGCACGCTGCACGTTCTTGACATAGCCAAGCATGCCCTCGTCGCCGAAATATTCCTTCGCCAGATTGTCTGTCGACAAGGCGGCAGTGTGATAGGTCGGCAAGGTGATGAGGTGATGGAAGATTCCAGCCTCGCGCGCTGCGTCAGCCTGGAAGGTGCGGATGCGATTGTCCGCCTCGATCGCCAGGTCGCTACCGTCATAGTCCACGCTCATCAGCCTGGTGCGGTCATAGGCGGACATGTCCCTGCCCTCCTCGCTCCAGGCATCAAAGACTTGCTGGCGGAAATTCAGCGTCCAGTTGAAGCTTGGCGAGTTGTTGTAGACCAGCTTGGCATTCGGCATGACCTTGCGGATCTCGCGAACCATGCCGCCGATCTGGCCGATATGCGGCTTCTCGGTCTCGATCCACAAGAGGTCAGCGCCGTTCTGCAGCGATGTGATCGAATCGAGCACGCAGCGCGCCTCACCTGTACCAGCGCGGAACTGGTAGAGATTGGATGGCAGGCGCTTCGGACGCAGGAGTTTGCCATCCCGCTTGATGACGACATCGGAGGATTTCAGATCATCGGCTGTCACTTCCTCGCAATCGAGGAATGAATTGTACTGGTCACCCAGATCACCCGGCTCCTTGGAATAGGCGATCTGTTGGGTAAGGCCAGCGCCCAACGAATCGGTGCGGGTGACTATGATGCCGTTTTCGACGCCGAGTTCCATGAACGCGTAGCGGCAGGCGCGGACCTTTGCGAGGAAAACCTCATGCGGGACGGTGACCTTGCCGTCCTGATGGCCACACTGCTTTTCGTCGGAAACCTGGTTCTCGATCTGCAGCGCGCAGGCGCCTGCCTCGATCATCTTCTTGGCAAGCAGGTAGGTTGCTTCGGCATTGCCGAAGCCGGCGTCGATATCGGCAATGATCGGCACGACATGTGTCTGATGACCGTCGATGGCTGCGATCGCTTCAGCCTCCTTCGCCTTGTTGCCGGCAGCACGCGCCGCATCAAGATCGCGGAACAGGCCGCCAAGTTCGCGCGCATCCGCCTGGCGCAGGAAGGTATAGAGCTCGCCAATCAGCGCGGGAACAGATGTCTTTTCATGCATGGACTGGTCGGGAAGCGGGCCGAATTCGGAACGAAGTGCGGCTACCATCCAGCCGGAAAGGTAAAGATAGCGGCCCTTGGTCGAGCCGAAATGCTTCTTGATGGAAATCATCTTCTGCTGGCCAATGAAACCATGCCAGCAGCCCAGCGACTGTGTATAATTGGCCGGGTCAGCATCATACGCAGCCATGTCGGCGCGCATGATTGCTGCGGTATATTTCGCGATGTCCAGGCCGGTCCGGAAACGGTTCTGCAAGCGCATGCGCGCAACCGATTCGGCTTCAATGCCTGACCAGCTATTGCCCTGCTTGCCAATGAAGGCGTTGGCCGCCTCGATTTCCTGGGAATAGCTGCGCGTGGCTTCTGCTGGCAACGTTGCTTTCAAATGTGCATTCATGACTGGCCTCCATGGGCAAAACTGATCAAGATTTCCAAACACACCGCGCGTACTGGAAGGGAAAACCGCAGGGCTGTTTCTGTGACAGCTTTTACATTGCAATTGCGAAATGTCAGGTGAAAACTTGATTTCCGGCCGTAATTCGTGTAGTTTTGTGTCAAATCTGTATGGGTCGCATTGTAATTTTGTAAATCTGTGACAAGACAATGTGGAAAACATCATGCCGCGCCACAGGCGACGGGCAGTGATCTTTAAAGTGCGGCGGCCAGAGCCGAAATTTGCCCTATCATTGGCCATTACCCTGGCTCCCTTGTGAACAAAGTCATTGGTAGCGCCCGCATTGAAAGTCCTGTGCATCGCAAGCAATGGCGATGCACTGACCGGACTTCTGACTAGAGAACTGATGTATTTCCCTCAAAAATAGTAAATGCCGACCGTCACGACAACTTGATCAGAAGTCCACGTCTTTTATTGCTTGGCATGCTGGGGTGCCAAAAACGAGGTATTGAAATGAACAGCCATGAAGCACAGGTCTTGCGGGCGGACGAGCCGCATTCGGTACAGCAGGAAACATCAATACAGGAGACGTCGGTTCAGAAACTGACGGTACAAGGACTGTGGAAGGACGAATATCCGGAAGGTCAGGAAGCATCGACGAGTTACGCACAACACCATTCACCAACGAGCGCTGCAATTGGACGACTTCGTGATGCAATAGAATTTCCTGATCCAGTCGAAATGTCTGCGGCAGCAGTTATTGATTGCCTGTACTTGCTTGAGGATATCGATCATGATGATCGACTGACCCCTCGGGAGCGCATGATCATCATTCGAAGCCAACTGCTATCTGCTCTCAACCGCATTCAAATGGTGCAATGTCGAAAGTAAGCTTGGCAGATGTTGCGGCGCGGGCTGGCGTTAGCCTTGCAACGGTTGACCGCGCCGCAAATGGACGTCCGGGCGTAAGTCAGCGGACGATAGAAAAAATACGTCGTGCCGCAGCCGAACTCAACTATCGAAAATCGGGGGGCCTGGGTGCAAGCGGCGAAGTGCCGTTATCCATGCTGGTCGCCATGCCAGTTGCAAGATCATTCTTTTTCAAGGACCTGGTTTCAGAATTAAAGGCGAGCAGGAACTATCGGCCGGACTTCGCTGCGAATTTGTCATTCCTGTATTTCGAGCCAGATGACACGTCATTTCCAGGCCAGTTGGCAGCACGGGCTTTGGCAGGCGAATTTGATGCCGTCGCGGTTTTTGGCGCCAATTTCCCCGGGATGAAGAACGCGATCCACACCATCAAGAAGGCCGGGATCAAGGTGATCTGCATCATCTCCGACCTCGACGGAACGCTGCGAGATGCCTTTGTCGGCCAAGACAATATTGCAGCCGGAAGAACGGCAGCTACCCTGTTTGCGCGCTATTGTTCTGCAGGAAGCGGCCAAGTGCAGTTGATGAGCGGCTACCTGCATCTCAACGACCAGGAAGAGAGAGTTGAGGCATTTCAGGAGCACTTGCGCAAAATTGCGCCTCAATATCGCTGCCGGATTCGTGAGTTTGGCGATGGCAACAACGAAAGGACGGATGCGCTGACGCGGAAGTTTCTAATGGGCACCCGCAATCCAGCCGGCATTTATGGTTGTGGGGGCGGACATGTCGGGATCATCCGGGCATTGGCGGAAACGGGCAAACCAAAAGGTAGCGCCGTGGTGGTACACGATCTCACCGAACAGAGTGGCGAAGCGCTGCGGACAGGCCTTGTGGATTGCGTTATCGACCAGAGTGTTGCACAGGTTGCGAGGGCCTGTATCCGGAAAGCGCATTTTCTTGTCCGCTCCCACCCGACACCAGGCTTCCAGGACCGGATCAACATTGGAATCTACATCGCAGAAAATGTGCCCGATGATATCAGCATGGATGCGTGAATTCGTCGTTGCTGAGGGGCATAACCGTTTTTCAGGGTCTCACCATTTTTGCGAAATGGTTGCAGCTGACAGGCTGATCGGACGGGAAAACTGAACTGTTGGGTCGGGCTCCCGGTGATTTGCCGCGCAAAACTACCTGCAGCTGAGCACGTCTTGTCGGGTTCGATGGAGCACCATTTTCGCTTCACGAAAATGGCAGGGGCAGCAGGGTTCGAACCCGCGACCTGAGGTTTTGGAGACCTCCGCTCTACCAACTGAGCTATACCCCTAGACTTGTGGGCGCTTGATAGCGCTATTGCTTGCTTCTTGGCAAGAGGCTTGAACAGCAAAAACGAGGGCGGCCCGAGGGCCGCCTTTTTTTGTTGCAGCTGTCGAAATTTTCAATCGAGATTCGCAGACATTGGACCAGGCGGCGATTGCCGCCCGGCCCGATTGTTGCAATTAGTCCAGGATCGCCGCAACGATACCTGCACCACACGAAATGCGGTGTTCCGCATTTCGTAATCTATTGTGCCGTTGGCGCTTGTCGGAATTGGCTAGCCATTCTCATTCGAGAATGGCAGCAACGATACCTG
>JAGRLM010000147.1 GCA_020441795.1 Nitratireductor sp. | reverse complement strand
TTCCGGAACCACCATCCTGATCGAGCCGATGAACGGATTTGACGTGCCGGGATATTTCCTGTCTGCAACAAGTCAGGCTGCAGATTTGATCGCGCGGTTGGCCCAGCCCAATCTCAAGCTGATGTTCGACTGCTATCACGTCCAACGCATGGAGGGTGAAATCCTCCCGATTCTACAACAGGTGTTGCCCATTGTCGGGCATATCCAGTTTGCCGCGGTTCCCGACCGTGGTCCGCCCGATCACGGCGAGGTGGATTACCGCACGGTTTTCACCGCACTTGCAGAGCTTGGCTACAAGGAGCCACTGGGTGCCGAATACCGGTGCACATCGCCGACAGAAGCGACGCTCGGCTGGATGCGCGACCTTCGCGATTGAGCAGTCTCAGGCTTCATGAGCCATGGATGCAATCGCTCGCCGTGCCGCCTGCATCACCGGATCGTAGGTTTCCCGCAGGATTTCCACCCGGTCAAAACGGGACCTGTCCCTGTCAACGGCCTCGCGAAGGGCCTGGCCGAAAGCCATCCGCAATTCAGTGCCGATATTGAACTTGCAGATATGTGATGTACGCGCCAGACGTTTGCGCTGTTCGATCGGCACACCCGAACCTCCATGGATGACCAGCGGCACGGTGCTGACAGCCTCGATCTGGCGTATCCGGTTTTCGTCGAGCATGCTGCCTTTGCCCGTCTGCAAATGCACATTGCCAACCGAGATTGCCATGGCGTCAATCCCGGTACGGCTGGCAAACAGTGCGGCTTCCTCGGGTATCGTTCCCGATGACTGTTCTCCATTGGCATAACCGACAAATCCGATCTCGCCCTCGCAGGAGATGCCTGCCTTGTGTGCCATCTCCGCGATGATCCCGGTTTCCTCGATATTCTGTTCAAGCGGCTTGCGCGAGCCGTCATACATCACCGACGTGAAGCCGCAATCGATTGCGATCCGGCATTCCTCCTGGCTGTAGCCGTGATCAAGATGGGCTACCACCGGCACGCTGGCGTTTTCAGCCAGATGGCGGAACATCGCCGCAAGCACGGGCAGTGGCGTATGCGCCCGGCAGGAGGGGCCTGCCTGCAGGATGACGGGTGCCTGTTCCGCCTCTGCTGCAGCAACATAGGCGCACATGTCTTCCCAGCCCAGCGTGACAAGCCCTGCTACCGCATGGCCTTTCGAAAGGGCGGGTTGCAGGACTTCGGCAAGGGTTGCGATGGTCATTGCGGCGAGGTCACTTGAAATGGATCACTTGAAATGGGTCACTTGAATTTCGCGATCATGTCTATGATGCCGGGTATGGTGTGCAGCTGATCCGCATGGGTCGGTTGGAAATACTGGACCAGCGGTCGCTGCGACAGACCTCCCAGAATGGTGAAATAATACATTTCATAACCCGGCAGCACGCAGCACGGATGATATCCCCTGTCGAGGCAAATCGTGGACCCGTCGACTATGTGATAGGCATCGCCCGGCTTGTTGTCCTCGCGTTGCAGCATCTGCAGGCCGGAGCCGTGGTTTGGCCGGAAGCGGAAATTGTAGGTTTCGTCGTGGCGTGTTTCCAGCGGCAGGCGGTCCGTGTCATGCTTGTGGGATGGAAAGCCGGACCACCCGCCCTGACCGACCGTATAAAGCTCGCTGACCAGCAGGCGTCCGACCTTGCCATGCTGTTTCTGGCCCAGGATATGCTTGATCTTTCGATGCGTCTTGGTCTCGTCCGAACCATACTGGACCTTGTCCAGTTCGTGGCTGCGAACAGCAAA
>JAGRLM010000146.1 GCA_020441795.1 Nitratireductor sp. | reverse complement strand
TGCCTTCCAGGCTCTCGATCAGCGCGGTTTCCTCGCCGCAGATATAGGCGCCTGCACCATGATGCAGGTGGATATCGTAATCCCAGCCATTCTTGTTGTTCTTGCCAAGAAGGCCGGCATCATAGCACTCGTCGATTGCCGCCTGCAGCGCCTCACGCTCGCGCATGTATTCGCCACGAATATAGATGTAGCATGTGTGCGCCCGCATGGCGAAACCGGCAATCAGGCAACCCTCGATCAGCGTATGCGGATCATGGCGCATGATATCGCGGTCCTTGCAGGTGCCCGGCTCTGACTCATCGGCATTGACGACGAGATAATGCGGCCTCTCGCCCACTTCCTTCGGCATGAACGACCATTTCAGCCCGGTTGGAAAGCCTGCACCCCCGCGACCGCGCAGGCCTGATGCCTTCATTTCGGCAATGATCCAGTCAACGCCCTTTTCCAATATCGCCTTGGTGCCATCCCAATGGCCGCGCGCCATCGCGCCCTTCAGCGACTTGTCATAGACGCCGTAGATATTGGTGAAGATGCGGTCCTTGTCAGCTAGCATGGTCTGGTCCCTCACCTTGGCTCTTTGCCGAATACGCGGACATATTCATCGCGTCCGCCCTTGGCCAGCGCCTTGGCCTGTTTCACCCAGTCATCGCGGTCGATGCGTCCCTTGAATTTCAGATAGCCGTCAACCCAGTCGCGCTCCGCCTTTTTCCACGAGGCAACCTGGGCAAAGGTGAAAATGCCAAGACCGTTCAGTACCCCTTCGAGCTTCGGCCCGACACCGGAAATCAGCTTGAGGTCGTCCGGTTGGGCGGGCTTGGCAATGGCCGCAGGGCGGTTCTTGTCATCAAGCGATGCCAGCGCGACCGGTGCGGCTTCATTCTTTGCGGCAGATTTCTTCGCTTCCGCCTTCGGACCCTTGATCGCCTTGCTGGTCTCGATGGCTGCAGTTTTCGGCTTGGCGGCCTTCGCAGGCGGCACCTTGGCGGCTTCCGCCTTTGCAGCGGCTTTTGGCGCAGCACCCTTTGCCGTTTTGCCGGGCTTCACGGTAATTTCGGTCTTGAGCGTCAGCGCGCCGCCTTCAGGTGCTGAAAAAACCCGGTCAATCTGCGGGCCGGTCTTTACCGCAGCGCCCTTGCCTGCCTCGAATTCGTCGATGATCTCGGCAAGGCGCTCCGGCGTCAGGTCTTCATAGGCATCCTTGAAGATCATCACCATCGGCGCGTTGACACAGGCACCCTGGCATTCGACTTCTTCCCACGAAAGCGTGCCGCTTTCATTGGTATGAAACGGCTCGGCATGGATTTTCTCCTTGCACACCCGGATCAGCTCTCCCGATCCACGCAACATGCAGGGCGTCGTGCCGCAAACCTGGATATGGGCCTTTGTGCCAACCGGCTGCAACTGGAATTGCGTATAGAAGGTCGCGACTTCCAGAACGCGAATGAGCGGCATGCCAAGCATCTCTGCCACATTCTCGATGGCAGCCTTGGTAACCCAGCCTTCCTGCTCCTGCGCCAGCATCAGCAACGGAATGACGGCGGACTGCTCACGCCCCTTGGGATATTTGGCAATCCACTTCTTTGCCTCTCCCTTCATCCCGCCCTTGAAGGCGAAGGATGCGGGCTGGACGGATTCTTGTGCCAGACGACGAACGGACATTACCGGTCAACCTCACCAAATACGATATCAAGCGACCCCAGAATGGCCGAAACGTCGGCAAGGAGATGCCCCTTGCCCATGAAATCCAGTGCTGAAAGATGCGCAAAACCGGGCGCGCGCAACTTGCAGCGATACGGACGGTTCGTGCCATCGGAGACCAGATAAACGCCGAATTCGCCCTTGGGCGCCTCAACTGCACAATAGACTTCGCCCGCAGGCACCTTGAAGCCCTCGGTATAAAGTTTGAAATGATGGATGAGCGCCTCCATCGAGCGCTTCATTTCCCCGCGCTTGGGTGGAACGATCTTGTTGTCCACTGCCGAGACAGGGCCTTTGCCTTCCGGCGCGTTCAGCTTGTCGATGCATTGACGCATGATCCTGACCGACTGGCGCATTTCCTCGACACGGATCAGATACCGGTCATAGCAATCGCCATTCTTGCCAATGGGAATGTCGAATTCCATCTCGTCATAGCACTCATAGGGCTGCGCCTTGCGCAAGTCCCATGCTGCACCCGAGCCGCGCACCATGACGCCCGACATGCCCCATGCCCAGGCATCCTCAAGCGAGATGACGCCGATATCGACATTGCGCTGCTTGAAAATCCGGTTCGGTGTCAAAAGCGCATCAAGGTCTTCAACCGTCTGCAGAAACGGATCGCACCAGGCCTCGATATCGTCGATCAGATCCTGTGGCAGGTCCTGATGCACGCCGCCCGGACGGAAATAGGCAGCATGCATGCGCGCTCCACAGGCGCGCTCGTAAAACACCATCAGCCGCTCGCGCTCTTCAAAGCCCCAAAGCGGCGGCGTGAGAGCGCCAACGTCAAGCGCCTGGGTGGTGATGTTCAACAAATGCGAAAGAATGCGCCCGATTTCCGAATACAGAACGCGGATCAACTGTCCGCGACGCGGCACTTCAATGCCCATCAGCTTTTCAACTGCGCGGGCAAAAGCATGTTCCTGGTTCATCGGCGCGACATAGTCGAGCCGGTCAAAATACGGCACTGCCTGCAGATAAGTCTTGTACTCGATCAGTTTCTCGGTGCCGCGATGCAGCAAACCGATATGCGGATCAACGCGATCAACAACTTCGCCGTCAAGTTCCAGCACCAGTCGCAACACGCCATGCGCTGCCGGATGCTGCGGGCCGAAGTTGATGTTGAAATTTCTGACATTGTGTTCAGTCATTGAACCGCTCTTTCACGTGACAGCAACTGCCGGCGCCCATCCTGCCCAAGCTTCAAACCACAACCGATAAGCATCCATTCACTCATTTCGCCTTTTCATCCCCCGGAAGCACGTAATCGGTGCCCTCCCAGGGTGACAGGAAATCGAAATTGCGGAATTCCTGCCGCAGTTCGACCGGTTCATAGATCACGCGCTTGGCTTCATCGTCATACCGTACTTCTACATAACCGGTCAGCGGGAAGTCCTTGCGCTGCGGATGGCCCTCGAAACCGTAATCGGTCAGGATACGACGCAGATCAGGATGCCCGGTGAACAGGATGCCATACATGTCCCAGCATTCGCGCTCGAACCAGTCAGCACCCGGAAAAACGCCCGTGACACTTGGAACTGGTGTGGTCTCATCCGTCATCACCTTGACGCGAATGCGGGCATTCTGCCGCGGCGACAACAGGTGGTAAACCACCTCGAAACGCTCTTCGCGCTCGGGATAGTCCACACCGCAAATATCAATGATGTTCCAGAAGGCAAGCTTCGAATCATCGCGCAACATGCGAAGCGTCGAGATCAGGTCATCACGGGCGATGACAATGGTCAGTTCGCGATTGACGACTTGCGCCGATACCAGCTTTTCGCCGAGCTTTGCCTCGATCGTTCCGCGAATTTCACCAAGCGTGTCGAGGACTTCGCCGTAATCTGCCATGGTTTTTCCCCAGCCTAGCGCTCAATGGTTCCGGTCCGCCGGATCTTCTTTTGCAGAAGCATCACGCCATAAAGAAGCGCTTCGGCAGTTGGCGGGCAGCCGGGTACGTAAATATCCACAGGCACAATCCGGTCACAACCACGAACCACTGAATAGGAATAATGGTAATATCCACCGCCATTGGCGCAGGAGCCCATGGAAATGACATAACGCGGCTCCGGCATCTGGTCATAGACCTTGCGAAGCGCCGGCGCCATCTTGTTGGTCAATGTGCCTGCGACAATCATGACGTCAGACTGGCGCGGTGAGGCGCGCGGCGCAAAACCAAACCGCTCCGCATCATAACGCGGCATCGACATCTGCATCATTTCAACGGCACAGCAGGCAAGACCGAATGTCATCCACATCAGCGATCCCGTGCGCGACCATTTGATCAGTTCGTCGGCGGAGGTGACCAGAAATCCGCGATCGGCGAGCTCATTGTTGATTTCGCCAAAAAACGGATCATCGGCTCCGACGGGTTTGCCGGTAGCCGGATCAAGAATGCCCTTCGGTGTCGGGGCAATCAGGGTTGCAGAGCCTTCACTCATATTCAGACCTTTTTCATCGCCTTGCAGTGAGAGCGGACAAACCTAGTCCCACTCCAGCGCGCCCT
>JAGRLM010000145.1:5620-11748 GCA_020441795.1 Nitratireductor sp. | reverse complement strand
GATCATAAACGCAGGTCCGATAGCCGAGCCGCGCAGCAGCCATTGCCAGCATTCGGGCCAGCTGTCCGCCACCCAGTATCCCGATCATCGAGCCTGGTTTGAGCTGCACTGGCAGGGATCGTGCTGCCACAGTCATTGGGTGTGCGTGTCCTGGTCGATCGGCGCCTCGCCAACGGCGGCGGTTCGCTCGGCACGCCAAATGTCGAGACGTATCGCCAGTTCCGGGTCCGAAAGCGCAAGAATTGCCGCTGCCATCAGGCCGGCATTGGTGGCGCCGGCCTCTCCGATTGCCAATGTGCCGACCGGGACGCCTGCCGGCATTTGCACAATCGACAACAGGCTGTCCTGACCGGACAGAGCCCTTGACTGGACCGGTACTCCCAGCACCGGAAGCGGTGTCATGGACGCGACCATTCCAGGCAGATGTGCCGCACCTCCAGCGCCTGCTATGATGACCTTGAAACCCTTGTCCCGCGCGGTTTTGGCGAAATCCACCATACGATGCGGGGTGCGGTGAGCGGATACGATCCGGGCCTCATGGCTGACCTGCAATTGCTCCAGCACCACACTTGCGTGACGCATGGTAGGCCAGTCTGACTGGCTGCCCATGATGATGGCAACAACGGGTGCTTGCTGGCTCATTGCGGTGCCCTTCTCATGGCAGGGTCAAGCGGTGCCCTGCAAAGCCGGTTGCATACAGTGCGAATTGCCTTGCTGCAATATCAGGCGATGATGTTGGGGATGGTGCGGTCGCGGAGTTTGGCAATTTCGTCCTTGAGCTGAAGCTTCTTCTTCTTGAAGCGCTGAATGCGCAAGGCGTCTTCCCCCTGCGCTATCATTGCGTCTATGGCATGGGAAAAATCCTCATGCTCCAGTTCCAGACGTGCCAAGCGCACCCTGAGTTCTGCCTGATCCTGATCGGACATATTTTCTTGATCCCGACGGCCTGAACAGGCCCGACTTGTGGCCAACGGTGCTGTTTGCCCATGCGCCGTCCTGCAATATCGGTGCGACTCTAAGGGGGCTCATGCGGGCAATCAAGTGCGATGAAATCCAGTTGCCGGTTTTCGAAATCCGTCCACAGGAAACAAGGCGAAAGGAAAAAGCAACCAAAGGTGGAAAACTGGGTTCGACAGAAGACCGGTTCTGTGTTCCACTGTGATTGTAACAAATCAATGACGGAGGATAAAATGGCAATTGAATCCCATATCGCCCAGCTGGAAAAGCGGCACAGGGAAATCGATGCACGATTGGATGAGATCCTCGCTCACCCAAGTGCCGATGATGTGGAAATTGCTGAACTCAAGCGTCAGAAACTCGTTATCAAGGACAAGATCAACTCACTGCGCAAGGCAACCGTGATTCACTAGCCCCCGGATCGTCGAAGCTTTCGACGTATCTTGCTGCGGCATTCGTGTTCAGCCAGGTTTGGTGGAACACGAATGCAGGAAGCCTATTGTCTTTCATCTCCGGTCAAGACATCGTTTGCGGTGACCGTCTTCAGGCCATTGCCTGTATGCCGGTATAAACCAGCCGCGTACCCACCACGATCATGGCTGCGTAGGTTATCCGGTAAAACATTTCCTGTGGCACTCGCTTGACCAGCCACACTCCGCTAAGGACTCCGAGGAGTGCTACAGGCAGCAAAGTCGCCGAAAGGTGAAGGTTTTCGGTGCTGAATTGCCCGAGTGCCAGATAGGGTACCACCTTCACGGCGTTGATTACCGAGAACAGCACAATTCCGGTTCCTGCAAACTGCACCTTTTCCAGCTTCAGCGGAACGGTATAGGCTTGGAATGGCGGTCCGCCCGCGTGGGAAACGAAGGATGTAAAACCCGTCACGATGCCCCAAAAGCCCGCATGCACCCGGTTTTCCGCTCGCGCGCCCAGTTTCTTCCAGTCAGCGAAAATCTGGTTCAATGCAAAGATGATGGCAATGGTGCCGACCAGTATGCGGATCATGTTGTCGTCCACCCAGGCAGCCGTTGCCCAGCCCAGCGCAATTCCGGCCAGTGCGCCGGGCAGCATCTGCCGGAAGATGCTCCATTTGGCGTTGCCGCGATAGGAGATCAGCCCGATGATGTCCATGAAGATGAGAACCGGCAGCATGATTGCGGCCGCCTTGACGGGCGATACCGCAAGGGCCAGCAACGGGGTTCCGAGCATGGCTATTCCGCCACCGAAACCGCCTTTCGACAAGCCGGTTATCATGACTGCCGGAATGGCAACCAGATAGAAATATGTATCGAGGTCCATTGATCAATCCGGTGGCGGTGTCGGTTGGAATTGAAATGCGAGGCAATCGCAGCTTGACTTGCACCCGTTTCATGGCATTCGGTTGCGCCAAGTCAATCGGGAAACCAGCTACGGGCGCAAGTACACGCGAATGAACACCAAAAACAGTGGCAATGACGAAAATCATGAGGCGGTTTTTGACCGCTGCCGGATCGTATTGTGCATTCCGCCCGTGCTGGAGGCCGGTATCCAGTTGCAGGAAGCGCTGGAAGCGGGGGATGTGGCGAGTGTCATCATCCTGCGTGGTGAAATGGACGATGCCGCCTATCAGGAGCATTGCGCGGGGCTTGTTGCGATTGCCCAGGCGCAAGACGTGGCTGCGCTTGTCGTGGACGATACCCGTGCGCTTGGACGCGTCAATGCGGATGGAATCTTCTTTTCATCGGGCGGCAATGACCCAAAGGAGCTCATTGCCCGCTTTTCGACACAGAAAATTGCAGGATGCGGTGGAATCAAGGACCGTCACCGCGCGCTCGAAATCGGCGATGCCAATCCGCATTTCGTGTTTTTTGGCAAGCCGGATGGCGATATTCGACCGCAAGCGCATCCCAAGAATCTGGCGCTAGCGCATTGGTGGTCCCAGATGATCGAAATCCCTTGTATCGTCATGGGTGGAAGCAGTCTTGAGACAGTCGTGGAATGTGCAGCCAGTGGTGCAGAATTTGTCGGACTTGGCCTTGCGGTGTTTTCCTTCACGGATGGGCCTGGTGCCGCAATACGCGAAGCCAACCGGCTGCTGGATGAGCATGCGCCGCTTTTCACTGACCCGGAATAATGCTTGCGCACTCGTTACGCTGGCGGTGCTTGGCGTTTCGGGTCCGCAGGCCAGCGCGGAAGAGGCCGCCGCTGCTGCTGCTCAGCCAACCGCACCATCCGCAGTTGCGATTTCGGAATTTGATCCACGTGCCGATGCTGCCTATGGCGCCTACCAGCGTGGTTACTACCTTACTGCATTCGATCTCGCGCTGGAGCGGGCCAAGAATGGCGATGCTGCTGCCCAGACCCTGATTGCGGAAATGTATGACAAGGGCCTTGGTATTGCGCTGGATCCCAAAGAGGCGACAGCCTGGTATGGGCTTGCTGCTGAAAGCGGCAATCCCGATGCCCAGTTTGCCTATGCGATCAAGCTGATCGAAGGCAATTATGTCAGGAAGGACCTGGCCAAGGCCCGTGTCTATCTGCAGAAGGCAGCAGAAGCCGGGATCATAGTGGCGAATTTCAATCTGGCACAGATGATCGTGGAAGCTTCCGGCGGACAATCGGGATTTGCCGAGGCACTTCCCTATTATCGCAAGGCTGCCGAGGGCAATGTGGCTGATGCGATGTATGCAATGGCACAGATCTATGGTGAGGGACTTGGCGTTGAAAAGGATGATGCCGTGGCTTTCCAATGGATGGAAAAGGCCGCCAGGGCAGGCATTGATACGGCACAGGTCGAGCTAGGTATCTGGCTGGCAAATGGTCGTGGTAGCGCAAAGGATGAAAAGGCGGCACTTGGATGGATGCAACGTGCTGCTCGCGGTGGCAATGCAATTGCGCAAAACCGCCTCGCGAAGATGTATGCGCTTGGTATCGGAACTGAAAAGAACCCTTCCGAGGCCGGCAAATGGCACATCATCGCCCAGCGTGCCGGACTTGATGACCCGTGGCTGAGCGAGTTCGTTGCCCGGCTCGAACCGGCCGAGCGTGACAAGGCGCTTGCTGACGCCAATCGCTGGCCGGGTGGCTGACGGACTTTGCAGGTGATGGCCGTTGCCGGCGTCCTGCCCGTGCGGGGCTTGTTTCCCTGCCGGTTTTGTGGTCAAGAGGCGCATCAGGAATGGCAATGGCGTGTTTTGCCGCCATCAGGCACAAACCGTTCGCAAACCGTTCAGGTGGCGTGAAGCCGTTCATTAGAGACAATCTTCAATTCCGGATAGAACCATGAAAATCAATGGCAACGAAATCAAGCCCGGCAATGTGATCGAGCATGCAGGTGGCTTGTGGGTGGCAGTCAAATGCGCGGCAGTAAAGCCGGGCAAGGGTGGCGCCTTCAACCAGGTCGAACTGAAGAACCTGATCAATGGCTCGAAACTGAACGAGCGCTTCCGGTCATCGGAATCGGTCGAAAAGGTTCGCCTTGAACAGAAGGACTATCAGTTCCTGTATGAAGAGGGCGAAAACCTGGTGTTCATGGATACCGAATCCTATGAGCAGCTCGAATTGCAGAAGGATTTCGTCGGTGATCGCGCCGCCTTCCTGCAGGACGGCATGATGGTCATGGTTGAACTCTATGAGGAAAAGCCGATCGGCATCTCATTGCCCGACCAGGTGACGCTGATGGTTGCAGAGGCCGATCCGGTGGTGAAGGGCCAGACCGCCGCGTCGTCCTACAAGCCGGCGATCCTTGAAAATGGTGTACGCTGCCTGGTGCCGCCGTTCATTTCTTCGGGTGAGCGCATCATCGTTGATACCAATGAAGTTGCCTATCTGCGCCGCGCAGACTGACCCTCAACGCCCAATCTGACAGACTTGCAAAACTGGATATCCAATGGCCCGTTCAGCGCTACTCAATGTGATGACAGCTGCCGCCATGAAGGCGGGACGTGGCTTGTCGCGCGATTTTGGCGAGGTGCAGAACCTGCAGGTTTCGATGAAGGGGCCGGGCGATTTTGTCTCTGCTGCTGATCGCAAGGCGGAAGGCGTCATTCGTGCGGAATTGCAGCGCGCACGGCCGGAATTCGGCATGTTGCTCGAGGAAAGCGGCGTTGTGCAGGGTTCCGACCCGCAAAACCGCTGGATCGTTGATCCACTGGATGGAACCACGAATTTCCTGCACGGCATTCCGATTTTCGGCGTTTCCATCGCGCTGGAGCGGGAAGGCCAGATTGTCGCCGGCGTTGTCTACAATCCAGCGATGGACGAACTCTACACGGCCGAACGTGGCGGTGGCGCATATATGAACGATCACCGCCTGCGGGTGGCCGGGCGCAAGGAAATGGCGGATTGTGTGGTCGGCACAGGAATTCCGCATCTGGGCAAGCGCAATCACAGCGTTTTCCTCGAGCAGCAGCGCCGGATGATGCTGGAAGTTTCGGGTGTTCGGCGCATGGGTGCTGCAGCACTTGACCTTTGCTATGTGGCTGCGGGTCGGCTTGATGGCTTCTGGGAATCGGGGCTTTCTCCCTGGGATACGGCAGCCGGAATCCTGATGGTCAGGGAAGCTGGTGGCTACGTCACCGATTATGACGGCGGCAATGCGATATTCGAAAGCGGCACCGTCATTGCCGGGAATGAAGTGATCCAGAAGAAGATTCGCGAGACGATCACAGCCACTTCATGATCCCCTTTTGTGACGGCGCTGAAAGCCGGTTCCAATTCGCTGCGGCTATGTATAACCTGATCGCCATGCGCGACCGGTAGGCGTGCGAATCGGACCGCGAAGCCAGCCGCGGTCATGCCGAACATTTCGAGCCAAGGGGAGGACAGCAATTGGCGCAACCCTATGACCCGCATCGCCTTTCCAGCCCGAGAGTTTTCCTGTTGTCGATGGTCATCTTCCTGATCATCATCGGCTTTCTGGCAGCTATCCTGTATCGGCAGATATCAACCGCCTTTGTCACCAATCCCGGCTTGAACGGGCTGATAATCTTCGTGCTGGCAATCGGCGTGGTGCTGGCGCTGGTGCAGGTCGTACGGCTTATGCCGGAAGTGGGATGGGTCAATTCGTTCCGCGAGGGCAATGCGGAACTGGAAACCAGCCGCGAACCACAATTGCTGGCTCCGATGAAAGCGCTGCTTGGCCAATCCGGCCAGAACATGCTGCTGACCACCAATTCGATGCGCTCGATCCT
>JAGRLM010000145.1:0-5559 GCA_020441795.1 Nitratireductor sp. | reverse complement strand
CTGCTCGGCACGTTCTGGGGATTGCTGCAAACGATTGGCTCGATTGGTGACACCATCCAGTCGCTAGACCCTCGCTCAGGAGATGCCAATGACGTATTGGACGCACTCAAGAGTGGCTTGAAGTCGCCGCTGGATGGCATGGGAACGGCGTTTTCATCCTCGCTGTTCGGTCTATCCGGTTCACTTGTGCTGGGATTTCTTGATCTTCAGGCAGGCCGCGCACAGAACCGCTTCTATACGGAGCTGGAAAACTGGCTTTCCTCCGTCACGGACATGAATTTCGAAATGGCTGCTGCCGCCGGTGGTGGTGGGCATTCGGCCGATGCTGTCCGTGCGCAACTGGAAAACCTGACCCGCAGCCTGCAGGAAGGCGGTGGTGGTGCGGGAAGTCAGCGCGCGACTGCCGCAATGGCGACACTTGCCGAAGGTATCCAGGGACTTGTTCAGCACATGCGCGCGGATCAGCAGATCGTGCGAGAACAGGTTTCCCTGCAGGCCAGGCAGCAGGAGGAACTGGCGCAGCTGATGAAGCGGCTGAACGCGTTTTTTGACCGTGCTTCCAAGAACTGAGTGTCGGGGAAAGCTGAGGGCTGAACAGCAATGGCGTTAGGCAGAGGCAGAAGAAATCGCGACAGGGTAGACTACTGGCCCGGATTTGTTGACGCGCTTTCCACGCTTCTGTTGGCGATCATGTTCCTGCTGTCGGTATTCGTGCTGGCGCAGTTCCTGTTGAGCCAGGAAATTACCGGCAAGGATGCGGTGCTCAATCGACTCAATGCCCAGATTGACGAACTGACTTCACTTCTGGCGCTGGAAAAGACCACAAAGCAGGATGCCGAAGACAATCTGGCGGCGTTGCAGGCATCACTGAACGCTGCGGAAGCCGAGCGTTCGCGCCTGCAACAGTTGCTTGAGGCGGGTTCTGGCGCATCTGCCGAACGTGACGCGGTGGTGGGAGAACTCACCGGCAAGCTGAACGAGGAAAAGCAGATATCGCAGCGCGCCCTGTCCCAGGTGGAATTGCTGAACCAGCAGATATCCGCGCTTCGCCGCCAGATCGCTGCACTCGAAGACGCGCTTGAAGCCTCGGAAACCCGCGACCGTGAAAGCCAGACCAAGATTTCCGATCTCGGCAAGAGGCTCAACGTGGCACTGGCGCAGCGCGTCCAGGAGCTCAACCGCTATCGCTCCGACTTCTTCGGGCGGCTGCGAGAAATCCTGTCCGATCGGCCCGATATCCGGATTGTGGGTGACCGCTTCGTCTTCCAGTCGGAAGTCCTGTTCCAGTCGGGTGCATCCGAGCTCAATCCGCAAGGCAAGGAAGAAATGTTGAAGGTGGCACAGGCGCTGCTGCAGATCGGGCGTGAAATCCCCGATGACATCCAGTGGATATTGCGGGTTGACGGCCATACTGATGACAAGCCGCTTTCGGGAACGGGCCAGTACAAGGACAATTGGGAATTGTCGCAGGCAAGGGCGCTGGCGGTCGTCAAATATTTCATTTCCGAGGGCGTGCCCGCCAATCGCCTGGTAGCAGCAGGCTTCGGTGAGTTCCAGCCTATCGAGGAGGGCGACAGCGACGAAGCGCGTTCCAAGAACCGGCGCATCGAGCTGAAATTGACGGAACGCTGAAACCCGGGGAGGGGCGTTTGACCGAAAACACGGATGTCATCATCATCGGGGCCGGCCTTGCGGGTCTGGTCGCTGCCTGCGAACTGGTGGAGCGAAACCGCAAGGTGATCGTTCTTGACCAGGAGGGCGAACAGAATCTGGGCGGGCAGGCTTTCTGGTCGCTTGGCGGGCTGTTCATGATCGACACGCCGGAGCAGCGGCGCATGCGGATCAGGGATTCGCGTGCACTGGCCGGGCAGGACTGGATGGGCTCTGCCGGATTTGACAGGCCTGAAGACAATTGGCCTCGAAAATGGGCCGAGCATTATCTCGATTTTGCCGCAGGTGAAATGCGCAGCTGGCTTAACGGCTTGGGCATGCGCTGGTTTCCGGTGGTTGGCTGGGCCGAGCGCGGCGGAGGATTTGCCGACGGGCATGGCAATTCCGTGCCGCGCTTTCACATCACTTGGGGAACCGGTCCCGGTGTTCTCGAACCCTTTGTCAACCGCGTGCTGGAAGCGCGCAAGGCTGGCAGGATCGAATTCAGGTTTCGTCACCGGGCAACCAGCCTGGTGATGGAAAACGGGTCGGTCTGCGGTGTCGAAGGCGAGGTGCTTGAGGAAACAAGCGTCGCCCGGGGCGAGCAGAGTTCGCGGCAGGTCACTGGGACTTTTTCCCTAAAGGCATCATCGGTAATTGTCACTTCGGGAGGCATTGGCGGAAATCTCGATCTGGTGCGCCAGAAATGGCCGGTTTCACGCGTTGGCAAACCGCCTGCGACCTTGATCAGCGGTGTGCCGCATCATGTTGACGGCTTGATGCTGGAGGCAGTGCGCGCGAGTGGTGCATCGCTCATCAATGAAGACCGCATGTGGCACTACACGGAAGGCGTTCGCAATTTTGCGCCGATCTGGCCACATCACGGCATTCGCGTATTGCCGGGACCTTCCTCGATGTGGTTCGACGCGGTTGGCAACCGGATGCCGGTTCCCTGTCTGCCGGGATTCGACACGCTCGGCACGCTCAAGCACATCCTGTCAACCGGGCATGACTGGTCATGGTTCGTGCTGACGCAGAAGATCATCAAGAAGGAATTCGCACTTTCCGGTTCCGAGCAAAATCCCGACTTCACATCGAAGTCTTGGGGAGCCGTGTTGAAGGCGCGACGCGGCAAGACCGCCACGCCGCAGGTTGAGGCATTCAAGCAGCGTGGCGAGGATTTTGTTGTAGCCAATTCAATCGGGGAACTGGCGGCAGGCATGAACCGTATCGGCGACGGGTTGATCGATGCCGATCATCTTGCGCGGCAGATCGAGGCACGCGACCGCGAGATTGACAATCCGTTTTCGAAGGATGTGCAGGTTACGGCCATCCGGGGTGCTCGCAACTACCTTGGTGACAAGCTGATCCGCACCGCCAAGCCGCACAAGATCCTCGATCCGGCAAATGGGCCGCTGATTGCTGTTCGCCTCAACATTCTGACGCGCAAGACGCTGGGCGGCATCGAGACAGATCTTGAGGCGCGGGCAATGAAGCCGGGCGGCGAGATATTGCCAAGCCTTTATGCGGCGGGAGAAGCGGCCGGCTTTGGCGGCGGCGGCTATCATGGCTACAATGCGCTGGAAGGCACCTTCCTCGGTGGCTGCATCTTTTCCGGGCGTGCTGCGGGGCGTTCGGCCTGAACGCCAGTCACTCTGCTGCCTTGAACGCCTCTGCACCGGTATCGAATTGCAGCCTGGCAAGGCGGGCATAGATGCCCTTCTTGCGCACCAGTTCGGCATGGGCACCCTGTTCAACGATTTCGCCATTGTCCAGCACGAGAATACGATCTGCTTTCAGCACGGTTGCAAGGCGGTGGGCAATGACCAGCGTGGTGCGGCCCTGCATCAATTTGTCGAGCGCGTCCTGCACCAGTTTTTCGCTTTCGGCGTCAAGCGCACTGGTGGCTTCGTCAAGCAGCAGGATCGGTGCATTCTTGAGGATGGCACGGGCAATGGCCACCCGTTGCCGTTGCCCGCCGGACAAGGTTACACCGCGCTCGCCAAGTTCGGTGGCATAACCCTTTGGCAGCGCCATGATGAAGTCATGCGCATGGGCGGCCTTTGCAGCTTCGATGGCCTCATCCTCGGTGGCATCGGGCCTGCCGAAGCGGATATTGTCGAGGGCGCTTGCCGCGAAAATCTGGGTTTCCTGTGGCACGGTGGCCATGGTCGCGCGCAATTTGCGCGGGTCGAGGTCGCGCAGGTCAATGTCCTCAAGTGTGATGCGGCCTGATTGCGGATCGTAAAAGCGCAGCAGCAGCGAAAAGATCGTGCTTTTGCCTGCCCCTGATGAGCCGACGATGGCAACGGTTTCGCCGGGCCTGATGTCGATATCGACATTGGCAAGTGCGGCCGTGTCGGGTCGTGAAGCATAGGCAAAGCCTACGGATTCAAAGCGGATTGTTCCCTTGACCACATCAGGAAGCGAAACCGGGTTTGGCGGGGCCGTGATTTCGGGTTTTTCCGCCAGCAGTTCGGTCAGCCGTTCTGCGGCACCTGCTGCTTGGGACAGCTCGCCCCAAACTTCAGACAATGCGCCCAGCGCGCCAGCCGCAAAGACGGCATAAAGCAGGAATTGCCCGAGCGTACCCGCGCTCATGCTGCCATTCATCACGTCATGGGCACCGAACCAGAGCATGGCAACGACGCTTGCGAAAATCAGGAATATGGCAAAGGCAGTCAGCAGTGCACGGGTGCGCACAGCTATGCGCGCCGCATCGAAGGCGGATTCAACCGCATCGGAAAAGTGTTTTGCAACAAGGTCCTCGTTGGAAAAGGACTGCATGGTGCGCACCGAACCGATTGCTTCGGAGGCATAGGCGCTGGCATTGGCAAGCGTGTCCTGGGCATTGCGCGAGCGACGGCGCACAGCCCTGCCAAAGGCAACGATGGGCAAGACGATCAGCGGGATGGCCCCAATGACGATGAGAGACAGGCGCGGGCTGGTATAGATCATCATGACAACCGCACCGATTCCCAGAAGTGTATTGCGCAGGGCCATGGAGGCGGTGGCTCCCACTGCTGACTTGATCTGGGTGGTGTCGGCTGTCAGGCGGGAGACGATTTCACCGGACTTGGCGGTATCGAAAAACCCCGGCGAAAGCCGCGTAACATGGGAAAACACATCCGCGCGAAGATCGGAAACCACGCGTTCGCCCAGCCAGATGACAAAATAGTATCGGCAGGCGCTGGCGATCGCCAGAAGGGCTGCGATGATGACCAGCATCCCAAAATAATTGTTGATGAAGGCAGCGTTGTTGTTGCTGAAACCGATATCCATCATCCGGCGTACGGCAAGCGGCAGGGTCAGCGTCGTGCCGGTCGCAAGTAGCAGGAAGAAGAGGGCTGCCGAGACATGGAAGCGGTATCGCTTCACATAGGGCAACAAGCGGGCGAGCGGTTTGAGATTTCGCCGCTTGCGTTCAGTCTCGGCCAGTTCTGCTGCGGATTGTTCACTCATGGGATCACGGTAATTTTCATTCTGGACCGGCCCTGAATGAGGGCTGGCGCGCGAGATGGCATTGTCATGACAGCTTGATGCCGCATGGTTGGACTTGTGTCCGGTTTAACAGTCATGTATAGGCAGCGCCAGCCGTTTTGAAGCCGCTGGTAAACCTGATGCGTTCCTGCGGCATTTTTGATTGTCGGCCTGGCTGACCTGACCGGTTCGCGTGCCGACATACCACAGGAAATTGGACCATGAAAAAGAATATCCATCCAGACTACCACATGATCAAGGTCGTCATGACCAATGGTACCGAATACATGACCCGCTCCACCTGGGGTTCGGAAGGCGACACGATGAATCTGGACATCGATCCGACCGCGCATCCGGCCTGGACCGGTGGCAACCAGCAGCTGGTTGATCGCGGTGGCCGCGTTTCGCGCTTCAAGAAGAAGTTCGAAG